>CBFRWL010000200.1:0-4511 GCA_965727025.1 uncultured Sphingomonas sp. | reverse complement strand
ATGCAGATCCTCTCGGATGACCTTGCGGCATTCCTGGCCGGCCGCTGCATCAACATCCATCACAGCTTCCTGCCCGGCTTCAAGGGCGCCAAGCCCTATCACCAGGCGCACGAGCGCGGCGTGAAGATGATCGGGGCGACCTCGCACTATGTCACGGCCGATCTCGATGAGGGGCCGATCATCCATCAGGATGTCGAGGCGATCAGTCATTCGGACACGCCCGACGATCTCGTCCGCAAGGGCCGCGACATCGAACGGCGCGTTCTGGCCGAGGGCGTCCGCCTTCACCTGGAGGAGCGGGTGTTCGTCAACGGCGTCCGCACGGTGGTGTTCAAGGGCTGAACAGGTGGCCGAGCTGATCGACGGGCGCGCGATGGCGCGGCGGCTCTCGGACGGGACGGCCGCCGGCGTCGAGGATCTCAAGGAGCGTGGCGTCGAGCCGACGCTCGCGGTGGTGCTGGTCGGAAGCGATCCGGCGAGCGAGGTCTATGTTGGCCGCAAGGTCGCCGAATGCACACGCGTCGGCATCCGCTCGATCGAGCACCGTCTGCCGGCCGAGACAGCTCAGGCCGATCTGCTCACGCTGATCAAGGCGCTCAATGCCGATGCCGCGGTCCATGGCATCCTCGTGCAACTGCCGCTGCCACGCGGTCTCGACGCGGGCGCGGTGCTCGATCGGATCGCGCCGGGCAAGGACGTTGACGGCTTCCACCCGGTCAACGTCGGCCGCCTCTCGACCGGCACCGGTGGGCTCGTCCCGTGCACGCCGCTCGGCGTCATGATGCTGCTCGACAGCGTGATCGACGATTACCGAGGACTGGAGGCGGTGGTGATCGGCAAGTCGAACATCGTGGGCAAGCCGGTCGCGATGTTGCTGCTTGAGCGCGAGGCGACGGTCACCGTCACCCATATCGAAACGCGCAACCTTCCCGACATTGCCCGCAAGGCCGACATCATCGTTGCGGCGGCCGGAGCGCCGCATCTCGTGCGCGGCGATTGGGTGAAGCCAGGCGCGGTCGTCATCGACGTCGGCATCACCCGCGTGACCGACCATGATGGCCGTACGCGGATCGTTGGCGACTGCGCGACGCGCGAGCTCGGCCATGCGCGGGCGGTGACGCCGGTACCCGGCGGCGTCGGTCCAATGACGATCGCCTGCCTGCTCGCTAACACGGTCAAGGCGGCCGAAAGCACATCCTGTGACTGAACCCGCAATCCAATCGACGACCACGGTCCGCGTCCGCGATTTGCAGCTGCTCGCCGATATCGGGATCAATCCCGACGAAATCGGCCGTCGTCAGCCGCTCGTCGTCACCGTCGAACTGCTGCTTAGTGTAACAGAGGGGGTCGAGGCGATTGCTCAAACGGTCGACTATCGCCGCGTCTCGCAGGCAGCAGAAGAGCTCGCGCAGATCCACTTCCCGCTGATCGAAACCTTCGGGCTTCGCCTTGGCGAGCAATGTCTACGCTTCGCGGGCGTCACCGAGGCCCGTGTCTCGCTCGACAAACCCTTTGCGCTTACTCGCGGAACAGCGGGCGTAGAGGTCGTCGTTAAGCGTTCGTCGGGAATTGTCCTGCCTGGACAGAATAAATAAAGATGCCACGCCGCAACGCAGAGACTTCGCCGATGACCGGAAGGGCCGTGAAAACCGACTTGGAGCGTCGCGCGGAAATCGGGCGCCAGCGGCGCGCTCGCACGCGCGCTCGTATCGTCGCGAGCGCGTTCGAGATCCTGGGAGAAGAGGGTGGCCTGTACGCAAGGGTAGACGATGTCGCGGCGCGTTCGGGCATCACGCGCGCCACCTTCTACGACCATTTCACGGGAATGCCTGAGCTGCGCGACGCCGTCACGTACGAGGTGACTCACGCCTTTCTCGTTTCCGTGTCGCATACGATCGAGGCCCTGGATGACCCTCGCGAGCGCGCCGCCGCAGCCGTCCGTTTTTACCTTGAGCGGGTCCGCCGGGATCGTCGGTGGGGATGGTCCATGGTGAACCTGAGTTCGAACGGGATCATCTTCGGCGCCGAAACTTTCCGGCGGGCAGAGGCGACAATCCAGGAGGGTATCGACGCCGGTTTGCTGCCGCGCGAGGATTCGCGGCTCGGCCGGGACATCCTGATGGGCGCTTCATTTGCCGCAATGGCCTCGATGCTCAGAGAGGATCCCGGCCCGGATTACCCGATGGAGGTGACGCGCCGCATTTTGGTTGGACTGGGGGTCAGTCCCGCCGAAGCCGACGAAATCGTGCACAGGCCTTTGCCCGCATTGCGCCAGCCGGAAAGTGTCAATCCTGAAACTTGACACTATGTCATGTTTGATATTACCTCAGCCAAATCTTGCAGAATGTCTGATTCTTTGGGGCAGAGTGATCGGGCGCTGAACGCCTGACGAGGGGAGTGCTCGAAATGCTGCGACCGGTTGATTCCGGAAGAGCGATCCTATGCCTTCTGGCTGCAGGGCCGCCGGTGATCGGCTTGGCGACCTCCGCTTCGGGCAGCGTCTCTGCGACACCTTCGCGCCCTCCTGAGAAAATCTATGCGACGACATGCGGGTACTGCCACGGATCACATGTCGCACCGCTTATTCGCGGACGCGGATTACCGGCTGATGCCGTCATCCAGATCGTCCGGACGGGTCCCGCTGCCATGCCAGCATTCCGGCCGACCGAGATTACTGACGCTGAACTGAAGAGTCTCGCCCAGTGGCTGCAGGAGTCCAAGGCCGATCCGAAGGAGACCGCTAAGTGAGCCGGCTGAGCCGCCGTGAAATCATCGGCGGCGGCGCGGCGAGTGCCGCTGCCCTTGCCGCGACGCAAGCAGTCGCTTCTCCGCTCGATCGGGATCGCATTCTCCCGGTCCATCTCGACAAGTCACGCTTTGCTGCGGCTGTCGCGGCGCTGCGCTCCATCGTCGGGGCCGAGTGGGTGTTCGCTGATCCTGACAGCACTCTTCCATACCGGAAGTGCTTCACCCCCGATCCGCGCGGTGAGCACATCCCGAGCGGCGCCGTTGCGCCAGCCTCCGTCGAGGAGGTGCAGGCGATCCTCAAGGTTGCGAACGAGTATAAGCTGCCACTCTGGACGGTCTCGACCGGCAAGAACATGGGCTACGGCTGCGCAACGCCCGCCAGCACCGGCCAGATGATCCTCGACCTGAAGCGGATGAACAATATCATCGAGGTGGACCCCATCCTTGGAACAGCGCTCGTCGAGCCGGGCGTGACCTATCAGGACCTGCACGACTATCTCGAGGCGAATAATCTGCCGTTCTGGCTCGACGTGCCGACCGTGGGGCCGATCGTCTCGCCGCTCGGCAACACGCTGGACCGCGGCGTCGGCTACACGGCCTACGGTGATCACTTCTTCGTCCAGTGCGGAATGGAGGTGGTGCTGGCCGACGGCACGCTGGTGCGCACCGGCATGGGATCAGTCCCGAAGTCTACGACCTGGCAGGCCTTCAAGTGGGGCTACGGCCCATATCTCGACGGGATATTCACGCAGTCCAACTTCGGCGTGGTGACGAAGCTCGGCTTCTGGCTGATGCCCAAGCCGCCCGCGTTCAAGCCCTTCATGGTGCGTCACAACCAGATGGAGGACGTCGGCAAGATCGTCGATGCCATGCGGCCGCTGCGGATGAGCAACCTCATTCCGAACTGCGTGCTCATGATGGGCGCCGCTTACCAGCTGGCCATGTTCCATCGCCGCGAAGAAATCTGGACCGAGCCGACCCAGGTGCCCGACGACGTCATTCGCGCCTTTGCCAACAAGCAAGGCCTGGGCATGTGGAATACCTACTTCGCGCTCTACGGAACCGAGGACATCATCGCCGCGATCGAGCCGATCGTGCGGCAGGCATTTGTCGCCTCCGGCGGCGAGGTGCTGACCGAACGGGAGATGGGCGATAACAAGTGGTTTCATCACCACAAGAACCTGATGAGCGGCCAGCTGACGCTCGAAGAGAAGGGGATCATGCGTTGGCGGGGTGGCGGCATGATCGCCTTCGCACCGGTGGCGCCAGCCAAGGGCAGCGAGACGCACGGGCAGACCGCGCTCGCCAAGCAGATCCTCGCCAAATATAATTTTGACTATTCCGTTGCCTACGCAATCGGAGGGCGCGAACTGCACCACATCATCTTCCTCCTCTACGACAAGGGAAACCCCGAAGAGGAGAAGAAGGCTGACACGTGCATATGCGAGTTGATCCGCAGCTTCGGCGAGCGCGGTTGGGCGAGCTACCGTACCGGCGTCAGCACAATGGACCTGGTGGCGCAGCAATATGGCGAAAGCAATCGCCAGTTGAACGCGCGGCTCAAGCACGCGCTTGATCCCAACCACATCCTGTCACCGGGCAAGTCGGGGATCGCCTGATGCGGCGGCGGTGCCTCTTCATGCCCGCCGTCACGATCGAGATCGCTGCCTCGACCGCGGGACATGCGAAGGCATTGGATGCGAACGCCGCTAGAGACAGGGCGGCACCGCGCGAAACCGGGGTGCGCCGCCGCCGTCATGGAC
>CBFRWL010000199.1:0-4532 GCA_965727025.1 uncultured Sphingomonas sp. | reverse complement strand
ATCCGCGCGCTTTTGTCCCAGGAGAAATCGGCCGCGCGGCGCAGCGATTTTGCGGTCATTTGTGCCACGACATCATCGTCCTGAAGCTGCCGCATCGCCTTGCGCAATCCCTCGGCATCCTGCGGATCGACCAGAAGCGCCGCGTCGGCGACGACTTCAGGGCAGGCAGGCGCGGTCGAGGTGATGATCGGGCTGCCGCACGCCATCGCCTCGACCAGCGGAATGCCGAAGCTTTCATATTCGGAGGGGAAGATCAGCGCGCGCGCCATTGAATAAAGGCCGGGCATGTCACCATGATCGATCAATCCCGGCATCGTCACCAGCGCGGGGTCGACGAAGGGGGCAAGCAGGTCCGGCGTCAGCCGGTCGGTTATCCCCGCGCCGACGATGACGAGCGGCGCGACGGGATCGCCGGCGTCGCGCGCGCGGCCATAGGCTTCGAGCACTTTCTGCACGCCCTTGCGCGGGGACAGCTTCTGATGGCTCTCGTTGAGCCGGGTATAGCCCTTCACCACCATCAGGAAGAATGGCCGGTCGGGCAGCTTATATTTGGTGCGCAGCGCAGCCTTCGTCTCTTCCGATGCCGGCTGGAACCGGGCGTCCGCCGCCGGATAGACCGTCGTCATCTTGTCATAGGGCACGCCCGCGAGGCGGTGCAGCTCCTCGGCAAGGCTGTTGCTGATGGTGAGCACGCGCCGCGCCTTGCGGCAATAGCGCGGGATGGCGAGCATGTTGTAATAGCGGTCGGCCCGATCCCCCAGCGAAGGATAGAGATGCGGGTGCGTCCAATATTCGGTGCCGCGCTGCTGGCAGATGGTGGGGATCGGCGTCAGCAGCGGCACCGTGAACTTGTAATGGAAGAGCAGGTCGAGCCGCTGCTTCGCCGCCGCCAGCGGCACCTTCACCTGATCCCACAGCAGCTTGTTGCCGCCGGGCACGAGCACTTCCTCGACATTGGGGAGTTGGGCAAAGCGCCCGAGCTGTGCTTCGTTGCGGAAGAACAAGACGTAGCTGTTGCGTTGATCGATCTCGAGCAAAGACTTGAAAAGCGTGCGCATATAGACCGCCGCGCCATCGACCTCGTCGAACCCGCGCATCATCATGCCAATGCGCATCGGCCTTGTTTGCTGATCGTCACTCATCTGCATTCCCAAGGCCGCTCCAGTCAAATTTGATCGAGGTCAATGCCGAATTGGCCCGAATCGCCAACGTGTCATAATGACCCATCAACATTTGCTCTTAAGGAAATATGGGTAGCGGAGGCAAATTGACTTCGCAGTTGCGGTAATCCAAAACCCACTACGAATCCTAGGGTTCGAGTAGCGTACAGGGGGCTTCATGATCCTGCGTCTTGCCGCTGGACAGATATCGAGTTCGCCGGGCGTGGTCCGCCGGGCTGGTCGTGTCTTGCCTGCTGAACCGAATCTCGCCTTTGCCGGGGAAAAGACGAAATGAGCCAGGATTTAGCGGCGGACGCGCCTTATCGTACTTCGCGCAGCGGTTTCGATACCTTTATCGGCGAGTGGGGCGGCCCGATCGTCCTGGTGCTCGCCTCGCTGGCGACCTTCATCGTCGCCAAGGCCGGCCTGCTGTGGGTGAGCGCGCAACCCTATTCGCCCTTCTGGCTCGTGCTGGCGACCTTCATCTTCGGCATCGCGACCTCGTCGGTGCGCTACACCGTGCTGTCGGATGCGCCGCGCATCATCCTGCGCGCGATCGCGATGATGGTGCTGTTCCAGGTCGGCTGCGAAGCGTTCGGCGCGGTCTATGGCGCGCCCAATCTGCTGTTCAGCGAAGGGCCGGACCTGCTCTTCTTCCGCTATGGCGCGCTGATCGCGCTGATCGCGGGCGTGCTCTCCTGGTTCCGGCCGTCCTTCGCCATCTGCCTGCTCATGCATTATGTGCTGTTCCGCGAGCGGATCAGCCATAATGCGCTGATCCCGATCGTGCGCACCGATTATATGAGCATGACCGACATCGCCCTGTTCACCGCGATCTCGGTCCTCGTGGTGGTCGCGCTGACGCGCGGCAAGCTGATCGAGCGGCAGGGCGTGCTGCAGGGCTCGCTGCCCGACGTCGCGACCTTGCGCGACAAGGCGTGGATGCTCATCTGGGGTGTCGGCGTCGGCGCGCATCTGGGCAATTATTTCTGGTCGGGCATCGCCAAGTTTCAGGCGGGCGAGTGGACCTGGACCTGGCTCCTCAAGAACCCGACGCAGACCGCGATCGTGATCGGGCTGGAACGGGGAGATAATCCGCTGGCGGCCTTCCCGACGCTGCTCCAGTTCGTGTGGGATGCGATCATCACCATGACGCCGGTGATCAACCCGCTCGTGCTGGGCTTTCAGACGCTGGTGTTCCTCGCGCCGATCAACCGCAAGGTCCTGCTGACCTTCACCGTCGCATTCGATTGCTTCCACCTGATCGTCTATTCGACGCTGGGCGCCATCTTCCAATTCTGGATCTTCGTGAACCTGCTGGTGTTCGCCTCGGTCATCAAGGTTCCCAAGGAGAAGTTCACGAACCCCGTGAAGGCCGCGATCCTGCTGTTCACGGTGCTGGGCAGTTCCATATTCTACACCAGCCATCTCGGCTGGCTGGATGGCGCGAAGATCGCCGCGCCCAACGTCTATGCCGAAACCAAGGACGGGCGGCGCGTATTGGTGCCGGCGGTGTTCTTCGGGATCTTTTCCTACACGATCAACCAGACGCAGGCCTATATTCCGCCGAACAGCTTCCCGATGCATCATGGCGGGAACAACAAGACGCTGGCTGATTTTGCCGATGCCTCGGTGTGCGGGCCCAAGACGGTGCCGTTCCAGAATACCAAGGTCACGCTGGGCGCGATGCAGAACCTGATCGGCAACGCCGATCACTTCATGCGCAAGCATCCCGATATCAAGAAGTACAACCTCTACTACGTCTATCCGCATCACATGCTGCCGAATCCGGTGATGTTCTCCGATTTCAACAAGCTGACTATGGATGATATCGTCGGCTATCACTATGTAGTGGACTCGGTATGTCTCACGCTGAAGGACGGGAAGCTCGTCCGCAACGTGAAGAAGCATTGGGAGACGCCAGTTGCCATCTCCGCAAAATGACAAGGGCGAGGGGCTGCAGATCGTCTATGACGGCGAATGCCCGTTCTGCAGCCGCTTCGTGACCCTCTACAAGGCGCGCAGCGTCGTGGGGAAGGTTGACCTGATCGATGCCCGCGAGGATCATCCGGCGGTTCGGCTGGTAAAGTCCAAGGGCCTGAACCTCGATGAGGGCATGGCCGTCCTTTGGGATGGGCAGATTTACCATGGCGCCGATGCCGTCCACTTCATGGCAATGGTCGGCGCCGAGGGCGATCTGTTCAACAGGCTCAACCGCGCGATCTTCAAGGTGAAGCCGCTCGCGCGCATACTCTATCCGGTCATGGTGACGGGGCGGAACCTGACGCTCAAGCTACTCGGTCGTTCCTCGCTTGCGAAGGCGAAGCCGGCATCAGCGGGCGAGGGCTGATAACGCACTCCGCGTGAGCGCCCGCCGCTGCTTTGCGGCACGAATTATTTCCCGAGCTTGTCGATCTTCGCTTGCAGCTGGGCGAGTTGATCCTTCAGCGCGCTGACGTCGTCGCCTTCGGAAGGCTTCGGGGCGGGTGCAGCCGCGCCGGGTTCGGCGGTGCCCTTGAAAGCGTTGGCGGCAGCCTCGAACATCTCCATGTTGCGCTTGGCCAGCGCAGCGAAGGGGCCGCCGGCGAATGCACCTTCCATCGCGCTGCGAAACTGCGCCTGGTTGCGGCGGAACGCTTCCATCGATGCTTCCAGATATTGCGGCACCATCGCCTGCATCGAATCGCCATAAAGCGAGATGAGCTGCCGCAGGAAATTCACCGGCAGCATCGTCTGGCCGCGATTTTCCTCTTCCATGATGATCTGGGTGAGGATGTTATGGGTGATATCTTCTTCGGTTTTGGCGTCGATCACCTTGAAATCGCGGCCTTCGCGCGTCATCAGGGCGAGGTGATCCAAAGTTATATAGCTCGAGCTTTCGGTGTTATAGAGCCGCCGATTAGCGTACTTCTTGATGATGACCGTTCCCGATCCGCCCGCCGTTTTCACCATGGATTCGTCCAATCCGTCTGAAGATCAGTCTTTATCAATAGCATCAAGCCTTTCCGCGCCGCAACATGAGTTTGGCGCGCAGCAAAGTGCGGCGCAACATGATCCCCGCCCGCTGCATTTGTTTCTCAATATGCTTATGGAACGGCGCGGTCAGGACAGGCCGTTCGTGCGTAAAGTGCTTGCCGGGCTGCGGCGCTATCAATCCGCGCCCCGCCCGGCGCGCGCCGAGCAAGCGCCAGAGATCGCGCGTATCGGCAGCGCGCGGCTGCTGGATTATGGGGGCGCGGGGCGGCCGGTGCTGTTCGTGCCTTCGCTGATCAATCCGCCTTATGTGCTCGATCTTGCCGAGGGCAACAGCCTGCTGCGATGGCTCGCCGCGCAGGGCAGGCGGGTGCTGCTGCTCGATTGGGGCGATCGGCG
>CBFRWL010000198.1:0-4558 GCA_965727025.1 uncultured Sphingomonas sp. | reverse complement strand
GGCGTGGCCGCACCTATGTGATCAACAAGACCAACCGCCGCTTCAAGGCGCGTCAGGGCTGAGCTTGCCCCATTCCGGTGCAAACCGGAATTTCCTGACTTGCTGAACAATGACCGCCTGGCGTTCGCCGGGACGATTTCTGCCGCTTAGAAAGTGTAGACGAGCGTCGCGCGGCTGGTGGTGTCGAGCGGTTCGTGGCCGGTGAGCTTCCGGTCTTCATATTGCAAATCGTAGGAAAAGCGCGCCTTGAGGCGACCGATCAGCCGCGTGTCCAGCGATGTGGTCGATTGGGCGTTGGTGTCCCCCGATTCGAGATAGACTGACGTATCCTGTGAAAGGCTGAGCGTCGGGCTGATCTTCCAGCGCAGCATCAGGCTCGCATTGCCCGCGGCGGTGGTGCGGCCGCCTTCGTCGACGCGATCGGTATAGCGCGCGGCGGGGCCGCCCTGCAGGGTGAGCTTGGTGCTGGCGTTCGAGATGACGGTGAAGCCGATGCCGGTGCCGGCGGTGAAGCGGCTGTCGAAACCCAGGAAACGATCGCGCTCATATTGGCCGAGCCCGTAGACGAACATCTTGTCGTTGACCTTGTAGCTCGGCTGCCAGCTCAGGCGATAGCGGTCGGCAGTGGTGGTGCCGTTGGAGCGCTGGAAATCCGCGCGGCCTTTGATCGAATGGATCCAGCGCAGCCCGTTGCGGTCGAGGCCGACCGAGCCATAGATGGCGATCGTGTTGGTATTGCCGGTCGAGCGCGACCCGCCCAGCTCGATCTCGCCCTTCCAATAATCGAGGAACGAAGCGGCGGCCAAGGCATCGGCCCGCTGGCGCGCCGCCTCCGCCATTTTTTCGGCCTGCCGCGCCGTCATCTCGGCTTCGAGCGCCTCGATCTGGCGGACGGCCTGCGGATTGGTCTTGCGCGCGAGCTTGAACAATGCCGTCAATGCGGTCTGATCGCCCGCCTGAAACGCGGCTTCGGCAAGATCCTTGATCGATCGCGGCAATTCGGTGGGCGGCGGGGGCAGATTGACGAAGGGGATCGGCTCGGGAATGGCCGGCAGATAGACGATCGGAATGGGCGGCGGCGGGGGCGGCAGCAGTTCCGGCTCGGGCAAAGCTGGCGCTGGCGCCTGAATCGCCACCGCGCGCAACATGACCGACAGGAAAATTACCATCTCCACCCCCGGGAGTAAGCCTAGCCCTCCGAAAGTTGACGTTCAGCTAAAGGCGGGAAAATCGGCTGCCATGCTTCCGAAACAGTTGCCGTCCTGCTCGAGCGGCGTCTTTGGAGGTCGCCCGGAGCGACGAACAGTCCCCATGCGGCGAGCCGGTCTCCAAGATCGACGCGCGCACCGATCATCGCGATCCACGGCGAGAGGAGCAAGCCCGCAGCGACGGGCAGGGTCCACAACGCGCCATCCACGCCCATAAGGATGGCAAGCCCGAAGAGGCTGCCGAGCGCAACATGCCAGCGATAGCGTTCCCACGCCTGTTCGAACGGGATGCCGTCCGCTTGCCGCGTCTGCGGTGACCAGCCGCTGGGCCGGCCGCGAATGATGTCGATAATGGCCATCGTCTGCGTCATCATCATGATCGGCGCGATCAGCACTGAAATGGGGATCTCGATCAAGATGCTCCACGTGACCGACTGCGTGCCGCCGAGATCGTCGCGCAGCCTGTCATTGACCGTCAGCCACGCAATGGCGAGCAGCTTCGGCCCCAGCAGCAGCGTCATGGTGAGCAGCAGCAGCCAGCCCGAGGGCAGCGTCCAGTGGATCAGGCTGGCGCGGAACGGCTCGATCAGCCCCGCGAAAAGCAGCATTAGCCACAGCGGCGACGTGAGATAGGCCGAGGCGCCCATCAGCAATTGCAGGCGGTTCACCCAATGGAACCCCGCCGAGCCGAGCAAGCGGAGATGCTGAAGATTGCCTTGGCACCAGCGCCGATCGCGCACCGCATAATCCGGCAGGGTCGGCGGGAATTCCTCGTAGCTGCCGTCGGGCAGGCTGATCATGTGCACCGCCCAGCCATGGCGGCGGAGCAAGGCGGCCTCGACCATGTCATGGCTCATCACATGGCCGCCGAACGGCTCCTTGCCGGAAAGCTTGGGCAGGCCGCAGCTTTCAGCGAAGGCGCGGGTCCGCACGATCGCATTATGCCCCCAGAAGGTCGCTTCCGACCCGGACCACCATTGCAGGCCGGCGCTTGCGACCGGTCCGTAAGCGGCCGAAGCGAATTGCTGCCAGCGCGCGAAGGCTGTGCGCGCCTTGTGGATCGCCGGGATCGTTTGAAGCAGCCCGATGCGCGGATCGGCCTCCATCGTGGCGGCGAGCCGGGCCAGCGCGACGCCGGTCATCAGGCTGTCCGCATCGAGCACCACCATATGCTCATAAGCGCCGCCGAAGCGCGTTACCCACTCGGCGAGATTGCCTGGCTTGCGGGCGACATTCTGCGGACGCCGGCGATAGTAGACCGCCATCGCCGCGCGATCGCGCAGCTTGCGAAAGGCGGCACGTTCCGCCGGCTCGGCAGTGGCCGCCGAATCGCTGAGGATGAACATGTCGAAGATCGGAGCGATGCCGACGGCCTCGACTGACGCCGCCATCGTGCGCAGCCGCTCGAACAGCGGCTCGACCGCCTCGTTATAGATCGGAACAAGAATTGCGGTGCGCCGGCTCGGCATGCGCGGATGCGCCAGCCAACGTGGCAGCCGAGGCCCGGCATTCATCAGCGAGACGAAGCCGGCCAGCGCGTTCAGAAAGCCGAACGCGATCCACGCGAACAGGCCGAAGAACAGGGTAGCGAGAAGCGCGTCCCACAGGCTGATGCCATCGTCCGCCAGCGGCCGCGCCATTTCCTGCGCGCCGAGCAGGCCAATCAGCAAGCAGGTGCCGATCAGGAACATGCGGCGGCCGAAAATCAGATCGGGCAGCGGCGCACGCCCATGCTCCGGCGCTACTGACAGATCCTGGGTCGGCATCGCCAGCGGGCTTTCCGCGGGCAGATCGGCGCAGCAACGATCTTGCTGATCAAAGTCCAGCGGTGTCGGAGCCGAAGTGGAGGTCAGGGGACGATACATTGCGAATTCCCTTGGTCATGGTCTCGATGCCCTCCCCCGGCAGCATCGAAGCTCTGATCGATTCCGGTATTCGCCTTTTTAAGACGAACCCCGCGCCCTTCGTCTTGGCCCTCGTCCACGTTAATCATTATTCCAGTGAACCTGATAGAGGACAGTTTCAGTCAGCGCAGTCGATCCCGCTTTCAGGAAGACGCGCAAATCACTCGATTCATCGCGGCCGCGGCCGATATCGGCGGTCAAACGCCAGCGGCCCTTGGCGCCTTCGACCGGATAGGCGTGCGCCTCGATCAACGTGCCGCGTGAAACCTCGATCACCGGATCGACCTGGCCGCGCGCATAACGATCGAGCCCGTCGCCGGCAAAATCGATCACGAGCTTGCGCGCGTGCGGGATCGGGTCATGCCCCGGCCGCCCCGCAGCGCCCTGCCACACGTCGGTCGCGCGGGCGACGGCGAGCGGCTGCGGCTCATCCCCGATCCAGTTCAGCCGATAGGCGTAATCGAGCCGCTGACCTGCCCGCACCGGAGAAGCCGGCGACCAGAAAGCGACGACATTGTCTTCATATTCCTTGTTGGTCGGCAACTCGAACAGCACGACCGCGCCGTCGCCCCAGTCGCCGCGCGGCTCGACCCACAGGCTCGGCCGCTTCTCGTAGAAGACGCCGTCGTCCTGATAATGATCGAAGTTGCGATCGCGCTGGAGCAGGCCGAAGCCTTTGGGATTATGATCGCTGAAGCTGTTGGTGGCCGGGTGCGGCGGATTGGCGAGCGGCCGCCACAGGCGCTCGCCCCTGCCGGTCAGCAGCGCGAGCCCGTCGGAATCGTGCACTTCGGGGCGCCAGTCGGTCGCTTGCGGGCGATTGCCTTCGCCATACCAGAACATGCTGGTCAGCGGCGCGATGCCAAGCTGGGCGATCGTCGTGCGCGGGAACAGGGCAAGCGTGATATCCTGCGTCACCGCGCGAGCGCTCTTCCGGTTCACGAAGCGGTAGGCGCCGGTGACGCTGGCACTGTCGAGCAGCGCGTAAATGATCAGGCTTTCCTCCGGCCCCTGCTCGAGCCAGAAATGGGTGAAGGTGGGGAATTCCTCCGATACGCCGGGCACGCTGGTATCGATCGCCAGCCCGCGCGCTGAAAGCCCATATTGGTTCAGCACGCCGGACGAACGGAAATAGCTGGCGCCCTGAAAGGCGAGCCAGTCGCCCACCCCACTCGGGTTGAGCGCTCGGAAACCGGCGAAGCCGTCACTCTTAGTAAGCAAGGCGCGCATCTCGGCCGACTTGGCGTCGAATAGCAGCGGATCGTAGCGAAAAGGCGTGGCCCGCCCCCCCTGCACCGTCGCGATCTCGACCGGCACCTGCGCGTAGCGCGAAAGCGGGAAGAAACGCACGCTCGTATTGGCCGTCTTGCTTGGCCACAGCGTTTTGTCCTCCCGATAGGCGATCTGCCCGAGCGAATCATAGTCGACCCCATGCGCATGCTCGCG
>CBFRWL010000197.1:0-4562 GCA_965727025.1 uncultured Sphingomonas sp. | reverse complement strand
TAGGCGGCGTTGCGGGTTGCCAGCAGCTTATCGATCTTGCGCCCATCCATGTCGACGATCTCGAACGACCAGCCGTCATAATCGAATTTGTCGCCGACATTGGGGAGCCGCTTGAAGATCGCCAGCGCAAGGCCGGCGACCGTGGCGTAATCACGATCCTCCTCAAGATCGAATCCAAGCTTTTCGGCCAGCATGTCCGCCGCGAACGAACCGGATACCAGCCAGCTCCCGTCCTCGCGCTCGTGAAGTGGGGGATCGTGTGCGTCATCCTGATTGGAAACGAAGCTGCCCGCGATCGCGGCAAGCAGATCGGCGGGCGTGACGATGCCTTCGAAATGGCCATATTCGTCGTGGACTAGCACCATCGGCACTTCGCTCGAGCGCAGCACCTCCAGCGCATTCATTGCGTCCATCTGATCCGGCACGACCGGCGCGCTTCGCATCAGCGTGCGTGGATCGCAGGGCCGTCCGGCGATCAGTGCGGCCACGACGTCGCGCGCCGTGATCACGCCGATGATGTTGTCCACCGATCCATCGGCCACGGGCAGGCGGCTATGCGCCATATCGGCCATGGCGTCGCGAAGCTCCGCTTCGTCGGCATCGGCGTCGATCCAGGCGACTTCGGTGCGCGGCGTCATCACCTCGCGCACCGGCCTGTCCGCCAGCCGGACCACGCCCGAGATGATGGCGCGCTCGCTTTCCTCGATCACGCCGGCATTGGAAGCTTCGGCGACGATCAGGTGAAGCTCTTCCGCCGTCACCTGGCTGTCCGATTGACGGCTGAGGCCGATGAGGCGGAAGGCGAGCCGCGTCGTCTGGTCCAGCAGCCAGACCAGCGGAGCGGTCGCGCGCGACAGCCACATCATCGGCACTGCAGCGACGCAGGCGATCGGCTCGGGCGAGCGCAGCGCGAACTGCTTGGGTATCAGCTCGCCGATTGTCAGCGATGCGTAGGTGGTGAGCACGATCACCAGCGCAAAGCCGAAATCATCCGCGCTGCCGGCGGGAACGCCCAGCAAGTGCAGCCGCTCGCTGACGGGCTTACCCAGGCTCGCGCCGGAATAGGCGCCGGCGAGCACGCCGATGCCTGTGATCCCGATCTGTACGGTGGAGAGCAGCTTGCCGGGATCACCCGCGAGCAGCAATGCGGTCTGCGCGCCGCGCCGCTTCGCGCGCGCCATCGCCTCGAGCCGGGCCTTGCGGGCT
Source organism: uncultured Sphingomonas sp. (assembly GCA_965727025.1). Lineage (GTDB taxonomy): Bacteria > Pseudomonadota > Alphaproteobacteria > Sphingomonadales > Sphingomonadaceae > CANJQJ01. Next base: position 3,356 of record CBFRWL010000197.1, on the reverse strand, counting down.
GAGACCAGCGCCAGTTCCGACATCGAAAAGACGCCATTCAGCGTCACCAGCAGCAGAATGATGATGACATCCCACCAGGGGAAGGGCGTGATGGGGGGCATCGGTCCAGCATTGGGGGCCATTATCCTGCCCCTATCGCGCGAATCTTGCAGAACGACAACAGCAAGGCAATCCGCTGTTCAGAGCGAGCCGGGTACAAGAACGACAGTGCGAGTAGCGTTGCGTCATGTTAGGTGCGGCGGTCCGCGAAGAATTTGCGCAAGAGGGCGCCTGCCTGTTTGGCGCCGATGCCGCCATAGATTTCGGGCCGGTGGTTGCAGTTCGGCTGCGCGAACAGGCGGGCGCCATGCTCCACGGCGCCGCCCTTGGGATCGTCGGCCCCATAATAGAGCCGCGCGAGCCGGGCATGGATGATCGCACCGGCGCACATCGCGCATGGCTCCAGCGTCACCCAGATATCGCATCCTTCAAGCTTGTCCTGGCCCAGCGTGGCGGCTGCGCTCCTGATTGCAATGATCTCGGCATGCGCGGTCGGGTCATGACCGCCGGGGGCGGCGTTGACCCCGGCCGCAATGATATCCCCGTTTTTCACGATGACGGCGGCGATGGGCACCGCTCCGGCGCGCCCGGCGGCAGTCGCCAGACGGAGTGCATGAGCCATGGGTTCGGGCAGAGGGAAAGCCACTGCCTCCCTATAGCGAAACCCGTCCGTTCCAAAAGCGCCGCGGCGCTTATTTCGCTTTCTGCACGTCCACCGTCGGCAGCTTCACGTTCGCCGTGGTCGTGCCGACGTCCACCTTCGGGACTTCGACGGCTGCGTCCTTCGAACCGACATTTACCTTCGCGGTATTCACGTCGAACGCCGGCGCCTGCCCGCCTTTCACCGCGACTTCCGGCAGCTTGGCATCCTTGGTTTGATTGATGTCGATCAGACCAAAGGCGAAAGCCGCGATCACGGCGAGCACGAGGATCACCGCCACCACCAATCCACGCATTGCTGTCTCCTCTCCCTGCGGATAGGCCACGAACGTTTCGCCTGCGCATCTGGTTGCAGAGGCCGCAACCCAGCCGCCTTGACGAATCTCCCGCACGCCGTTAGGGGCGACGGCTTTCCGGGCAACCCGAGTACCAGGACGAAAGACGATGTCGCGCATTTGCGAACTGACCGGCAAGGGCCGTCAGATTGGCCACAATGTTTCCCATGCCAACAACAAGACCAAGCGGACGTTCCTGCCGAACCTGCAGAATGTCACGCTGATATCCGATGCGCTGGCCAAGGGCGTGCGGCTGCGCGTTTCGACCCACGGCCTGCGTTCGGTCGAGCATGTCGGCGGCCTCGACAACTGGCTGATGAAGACGGCGGATGCGAAGCTGTCGCTGCGCGCGCGGCGGCTGAAGCGCGAAATCGCGAAGAAGCGCGCCGCCTGATCTTTGCCACGCCGTGGCTGCCTTGATGTGGCAGCCGGCGCTTCAGGATCGCGACCATTTGGTTCGGGTGGCTTTCGAGCCCGTCGAGAAAGCGTATCGAGAATATGCCCCGCTGACGGATTTCTCGACTTCGGTTCTCGACCGGCTCGAACCTCCGCTCGAAACCAACGGTTAGATTAAGCGCATGATGCCTCAAGGGCCGATATTGCCCGCCCGCGCGACCGGCTCCCAGGCAAATTTGAGCAGCAACGTTTTTTGGAATGGGTTGCGGTTGTCATCGGATGCCATCCACACGATGGTCCGATCGCCGCGCTGTTCGACCGATAGAGCTTCCATATTGTCGATGTTGAGCGGCGGCTTGAGCCGCATGATCCTTTTCCGCCAGAGGACCCGATCGGGGGCAATCCGCTGCGGATCGATCGTCGTCAGCCCGGCTGAGAAGCCGCCGAGCCAGGAAAAGTTGCGGCTGAGGATCAGAATGTCGCCATCGGGTAATTCGGCGACGTCGGTCGGGCTATAGGCTTGCGGCACGGAAAAGAAGAAGCGCGTGGGCGACTGGCCCTCCGCAGCCGGGTCTCCGGCAAACAGCAGCCCCATGACGCTCTTTGGCCCCAGCGCGCCTTCGCCCAGCACCAGGAAGCGCCCATCCTTCAAACGCACCATGGCTTCGGCGCCGCGATTGCTAGGCCAAGCGGCCATTGCCGGGGGCGCGGCGGTTACCGCTGAATCCTCCCTTCCGGGGACGAAGCTGCGGATTTGGTTCGATCCTTCATAGCCTACCCAGATCCGGCCGCTGGCCGGATCGACCGCCATCGATTCGGCGTCCCGATCCGGCTTACCATCATGATAGCCTTGCGGCAGCGATGCCGCCTGGAGCAGGCTGCGGCGCTGCGAACCGTTGAAAGGGAAGGCGAACAGGTAGCCTGTATCGCTGATCGCGACGATCCTGCCGCCTGCGACCCGCATTGCCGAAATACCGTGAAAATGGTCATTGTCGCTGCTCAGCTCCCATGCGCCCAGCAGGCGGAGATCCTGAAAGCTGCGGCGTTCGGGCTTGAACCGATCGAAGATCACCGGCTTGAAGTTTACGACGCTGAGATGATGCGGCGCACGGGCCTGGACCGGCCAGAGCAACAGCATGAGCAGGCCGGCCAGCCGGATCATCGCCCGGCCGCGGAGACCGGCGTGCTTCTCAACGCGAATTTGAAGAGCAAGCTCTGCTGAAGCGGATTGAAATTATCATCCGAGGCGATCCAGACGATGATCCGGCCATGCTGCTGCTCGATCGACAGCGCCTCCATATTGTCGATATTGAGCGGCGGTTTCAGCATGGCGACCAGATGTCCGGTCACGATCCTTTCCGGCGCGATCTCGCGCGGGTCGACGATCGTGATCGCGGCGGCTACGCCGTCGATCACGGTGAAGTGGCGGTTCAGCACCATCACCCGCCCATCCGGCAATTGCACCGCGTCGGTCGGATCGAAGCCCTTAGGCGGCTTGTAGTAGAAATGGATCGGCAGATCGCCGGTCGTGATGGGATCGCCGGGAAAGAGCAAAGCTTCGGTAGAAGCATCCGGCCCGGGGCTTTCCTCGGCGAAGACCAGGAAGCGGCCATCGCTCAACCGCGCCATCGCTTCGGCGCCTGAATTGAGCGGCCAATTCTTCATCGCGGGCGGTGCCACCCACGCTTCCTTGCGGCCGAGATTGGGTGAGAAACGCCGGATCGCGTTGGAATATTCGAAGCCGACCCAGACATCGCCGCTGACCGGATCGGTGGTCATCGATTCGGAATCGCGATCGGGCTCCGGGCTGGTGTAGATGCCGGGGAGAGCACGCCCAGTCAGCGGGACGGTGCGGCGTTGCCCATCGAAATCGAAATCGAAGACATAAGCGAAATCGCTCAGCGCCATGAAATGGCCGTTGGTGAC
>CBFRWL010000196.1:0-4566 GCA_965727025.1 uncultured Sphingomonas sp. | reverse complement strand
GATGCCGTGCTCGCCGGCCGCCAGGGCGGACGCGCTGCCCGCGGCGAGGATATCGGCGCTTCCGTGGATGCGCCCGTCGAGGAAGCGCTGAGCGCGTAATATATTTGTCGCCATTCTCGCGGATGCGGGACGCCGGTTGCGATTTGATCGCTGGATTCCGTGTTCGAGAGAGCGATGCGTGATTGAAATGGAAAGGACATGACATGGCGGAGATTACCGCTGCGGCCGTGAAGGACCTGCGCGAACGCTCGGGCGCCGGCATGATGGATTGCAAGAAGGCGCTGACCGAAGCGGGCGGCGATATGGAAGCGGCCGTTGATTGGCTGCGCGCCAAGGGCCTCGCGACCGCCGCCAAGAAATCGAGCCGTACGGCGGCCGAAGGCTTGGTGGGCGTTGCCGTTTCCGGCACGAAGGGTGCGGCGGTCGAGGTCAATGCCGAGACCGACTTCGTTGCCAAGAACGAGCAGTTCCAGGAATTCGTTCGCAACGTCACCCAGCTTGCGCTCGAGACCGCGAACGATCTCGAAGCGCTCGCCAGCGCCGGCTATCCTGGCGGCGGCACCGTGAGCGAGAAGCTCACCAGCAACATCGCGACGATCGGCGAGAACCAGAATCTGCGCCGCATGAAGGTGATCGAAGTCGCCGAGGGCACGGTTGTTCCCTACGTCCACAACGCGGCTGCGCCGGGCATGGGAAAGATCGGCGTGCTCGTCGCGCTTGAAGGCAATGCGCCCAAGGATAAGCTCGACGCGCTCGGCAAGCAGCTTGCCATGCACATCGCCGCTGCTTTCCCGCAGGCGCTGACCGAGGATGCGCTCGATCCCGCGCTGATCGAGCGCGAGCGCGCGATCGCTCAGGAAAAGGCCGCTGAATCGGGTAAGCCCGCCGAGATCATCGGCAAGATGGTGGAAGGTTCGGTCGCGAAGTTCCGCAAGGAAAATGCGCTCCTCAGCCAGATTTTCGTGATCGACAACAAGACGAAGATTGCCGACGTCGTCGCGCAGGCGGCGAAGGAAGCCGGCGGCTCGATCACGCTCAAGGATTATGTTCGCTTCCAGCTCGGCGAAGGCATCGAGCGCGAGGTGAGCGATTTCGCCGCAGAAGTGGCGGCGGCTGCGGGCGTTCCGGCCTAAAAACAATCCGATCGACGTGCTTGGCAGCGGCGCGCGCCGTCACTAAGGTGCGCGCCGTTTCGCCTTTCGACCGGGGATTTTTCCACACTCATGGCCCGCCCGCGCTTCAACCGGATTTTGCTCAAGCTCTCGGGCGAGGTGCTCATGGGACAGGGCAGCTTCGGCATCGATCCGGAGACCGTGGCGCGTGTGGCGGGAGAGGTTGCTGAGGCCGCGAAGGATCACGAGCTTTGCCTCGTGGTCGGCGGCGGCAATATCTTTCGCGGGCTCGCCGCGGCTGCCAAGGGGTTCGACCGGACGAGCGCTGACTATATGGGCATGCTGGCGACCGTGATGAACGCGCTTGCGGTTCAGAACGCGCTTGAGCAGATCGGCGTCGACACCCGCGTTCAATCCGCAATCCCGATGAACACGGTCTGCGAACCTTTCATTCGACGCCGCGCCGAGCGTCATCTCCAAAAAGGGCGGATCGTGATATTCGCGGCCGGGACCGGCAATCCTTTCTTCACGACCGATAGCGCGGCCGCCCTGCGTGCGGCCGAGATGAATTGCGATGCTCTGTTCAAGGGAACCAGCGTCGACGGCGTCTATAATGCCGACCCGAAAAAGGTGCCGGGCGCCACGCGCTATGAGGCAGTCAGCTTCAACCGCGTGCTTTCGGACGATCTCAAGGTGATGGACGCGAGTGCGGTGGCCTTGTGTCGGGACAATAATATCCCGATAGTCGTGTTTAACATTCGCGAGCAGGGCATGCTGGCGCAGGTGCTGAAAGGCGAGGGCACTGCTACAATCGTGAGCAATAGAGGGGAATAAGCGATGCCCGCCTATGACAAGGCCGATCTTGAACGCCGCATGCAAGGTGCAGTGGATTCGCTGAAGCATGACCTGGCGGGGCTTCGCACTGGCCGCGCAAGCGCCAGTTTGCTCGATCCCGTGACGGTCGAAGTCTATGGCGCGCACATGCCGATCAATCAGGTGGCCACCGTCAACGCGCCGGAGCCGCGCATGATTTCGGTGCAGGTGTGGGACAAATCGAACGTCGGGCCGGTGGACAAGGCGATCCGTTCTGCCGGGCTTGGGCTTAACCCGATCGTCGATGGCCAGACGTTGCGCCTACCCATTCCGGATCTTACGGAGGAACGGCGCAAGGAATTGGCCAAGCTCGTCGGCCAATATGCGGAGAAGGCGCGCGTGGCGGTGCGCAATGTGCGCCGCGACGGCATGGATTCGCTCAAAACCGACGAGAAGAAGGGCGACATCAGCGAGGATGAGCGCAAGCGCCGCGAGGCAGACGTGCAGAAGCTTACCGATGGCACGATCGCCGAGATCGACGGCGCGGCCGCGGCCAAGGAAAAGGAAATCCTGAACAAGTGAGGCAGGTCGCGGTTCATCCGGCTGAAGGTGCGGGCGGGACGAACACCACGGCGCGCCATGTCGCCATCATCATGGACGGCAATGGCCGCTGGGCCAAGGCACGGCATCTGCCGCGGGTCGCAGGACATCGTCGGGGTGCCGAAGCGGTCCGCGCGACCGTTCGCGCCGCAGCCGAGATCGGCCTGGAAGCGCTGACTCTCTACGCGTTTTCATCCGAAAACTGGCGGCGCCCCGAGGACGAGATTACGGATCTCAAGGGCCTGTTGCGCCATTATATCGCGAACGAGCTCGAGGAACTGCATCGAAACGGCATCCGCCTTAGAATTATAGGGGATTATAAGCGGTTCGGTGGCGAACTTGTTAAAATGCTTGAAGATGCCGTGGCGCGAACGGCGAACAATCACCGGATGACGCTGGTGATGGCGCTCAACTATGGCGCTCAGCACGAAATTCTAAGGGCGGTGCAAAGACTCGTTAGTGATGGCATTTCTCCTGAAATGCTGGACGAGTCGGCATTGGAATCGCGGCTGGATACGCACGGTCTGCCGCCGCTCGATCTCCTCATACGCACGTCCGGCGAACGCAGGCTTTCCAATTTCCTTCTTTGGCAGGCGGCTTATGCCGAACTGCTCTTCATCGACACGCTGTGGCCGGATTTTGGGGAAGCCGATCTTCGTGAAGCGCTTGCCGACTTCGATCGGCGCGAGCGCCGCTTCGGTGGCCGTTGATGGATCGGCTGATGCGCTACGGCATCAGTTCGGAGCTGCTCATCCGTACCATCAGCGGCGCGGTCATGGCCGCGGTGGCAATGCTGGCCATGTGGCTGGGCCGCTGGCCGTTCGGGGTCCTGCTCGTCATCATTGGCGTGCTGATGATCGTGGAGTGGAACCGGCTGACGCGAAATCTCGGCTCCGACTTCAAGCTGCTGGGCATTGCCTATGTCCTGTTCCCGACTGCCTCGCTGATGATCATTCGCAACGGCCATCACGGCCTATGGACGACCTTCTGGACGCTGGCGATCGTATGGTCGACCGATATCGGCGCTTATTTCAGCGGCCGCTATTTCGGTGGCCCCAAGCTTGCGCCCTCAATAAGCCCGGCCAAGACATGGTCAGGCCTCGTCGGGGGTGCCGTCACCGCAGGCGTGGCGGGACCGATTATCGCCTCTGGCGGTGATCTTCCGCTGCTCTGCTATATATTGGGTGCACCGCTCGGTCTTGTCGCCCAAGGCGGGGATCTGTTCGAAAGCTGGCTGAAGCGGCAGGCTGGCGTGAAGGACAGCGGCTCGATCCTGCCGGGCCATGGTGGCGTATTGGACCGGCTTGACGGCGCCGTGCCGGTTGCAACAATTGTCGGCTTGCTGAAGGTTTTCAACGCATTATGAATGCTCGTACGGTCTCGATCTTGGGTGCGACCGGCTCGATCGGCACCTCGACCTTGGATCTTATCGAACGTCATCCCGAGGACTATGAAGTTGTAGCCCTGACTGCGCATCGCGATGTCGATGGGCTGGCGGCAGCTGCGCGCCGGACCGGTGCGAAGTTTGCCGCAATTGCCGATCCTTCATTGGCAAAGGCGCTTGCCGAGGCGCTCGCCGGCTGCGGAACGCAATCAGGCGGAGGGCCGCAGGCGATTTCCGATGCAGCGGCGATGGAGAGCGACTGGACGATGTCTGCCATCGTCGGCATTGCGGGGCTGCAGCCAACCATGGCGGCGCTGCGGCGCGGCTGCTCGGTCGCTTTGGCCAACAAGGAATCACTTGTTTCGGCGGGAAGCGTGATGACGCGCGCGGCGAGTGCCAGCGGCGCGCGCATGTTGCCGGTGGATTCGGAGCATAATGCGATCTTCCAATGCTTCGATCATGACGAGCCACGCCGGATTGCGAAGATCATCCTGACCGCCAGCGGCGGGCCGTTCCGCACCAAGAGCAAGGCCGAGATGGCGCGCATGACGCCTGCGGAGGCCGTGCGTCACCCGAACTGGTCGATGGGTGCGAAGATCTCCGTCGATTCGGCCACACTCATGAACAAGGGCCTCGAACTGATCGAGGCGCATCATC
>CBFRWL010000195.1:0-4579 GCA_965727025.1 uncultured Sphingomonas sp. | reverse complement strand
CTGGGCGATGATGATCGCCGGTTTCGGTTTGATCGGTGTTACCGCCCGCCGTCGCAAGGCAGCGCCGTTGCCGGTCGCCGCCTAGCGTGATTTCGAGGCAGGTGTTTCCACCTGCCTCATGGCAACGAAGGAATGATTAGCGGGTGATCCGGTTCAATCTGAAGCGGATCGGTTCTAGCCAAAAGCTCCGTGATGTTCCTCGATCCGGCCGCGCGCGAGCAGCGCGGCCTGATCGCGCCAATTTTCGCGTTCGATCCTGCCTGGCGCCAGGCCAAGCTTCCCCTCCAGAGCAGCTTCATCGCTCCGGCTGAGCCGCGCAAGATCGCGAAAGCTGCTGAAGCCGCTTTCGTTCAGCCGAAGCTCGGTATCGCCGTCGATCCCCCGGATCTGGGTAAGATCGTCGCGGCGGCCCCGTGCCGCAGCTCCAATCGCGCTGCCGGTGCCGAGGCCGATCGCGGGCGCATGACGCTCCAGTTCCGCAATGCGCTCATTGGCGGCGTCGATGCGGGCCTCGGTTTCAGCGCGATAGGCGCGGTGGGCATCCAGTTCTTCCCGATAGGCGCGCTTCCAGCGCCTCCCGCCCGATCGGGACATGAGCCCGAGAAGCCATCCCAGCACGAGCACCAGGCCCAATATGGCCCATTGGTTCACCGTGAACATTTCCATGGTCGCCTCCACAGTCTGCGCCCCGTCACCTAACGATGACGGATCGGGGCAGTTCCCGGTGGTGAGACGGAGCCATGCGGGCAGTGAAACCGCCGACGCTGTTATGAGTTAAACCGCCGTTCACATGGTTTCGGCGATGGAAGGCACGCATCATCTTGTCTGACCCCCAACGAACCATTAGGCAGACGCAGCTTTGGCGGATAGCCAATCTCCATAGGAGGCCTGAAAACATGAAGATTCTGCATTCGACGAGCATTGCCCTCGCCTTGGCGCTGGGTGCAGCAACGGCGTCGGTCGTCATCGCTCCCGCCGCAATCGCAGCGAAGCCAAAAGCGCCCAATATCAAAATGAGCGATGGCGTCCGTAACGCCATCATCGCCTCGCAGAATGCCCAAAAATCCAATGATCTCGCCACGGCCCAAGCCAAGGTCAACGAAGCCAAGGCAGCGATCCAGACCGATGACGATCGTTATGTGGTCGGCTCGCAGCAATATGATCTCGGCAAAGCCGCGAACGATGCGAAGCTGCAGGAGGAAGGCATCGGCAATATGCTGCAGAGCGGAAAGGTGCCCGCTGAAAATCAGGGGCAATACTATACCGCTTATGGGCAGCTCGCCTATTCGAACAATGATTTTGCGAACGCTGAAAATGCGCTCCAGCAGGCAATCCAGCGGAGTCCCGCCGATACGCAGATCTACGCCCTGCTTGCGGAGACCAAATTCAAGCTTAACAAGCCAGCCGAGGCGGTTGGCTTGATCCAGCAAGCCGCCGATAAGGGCGATGCGGCCGGCCAGCCCATTCCCAAGGACTGGTATGGACGCGGGATCGCGATCGGCATGCAGGCCAAGCAGGCGGCGCCGGTCGCCAAGCTCAGCATGTCATGGCTCAAGGATTATCCCGAGCGGACCAACTGGCGTGACGCGCTGGTGATCTATCGCGATCTGCATCCCGCCGATCCGGAGCTCGATCTCGACATCATGCGGCTGCAACGGGCGGCGGGCGCGCTCAAGGGTGAGCGCGATTATGCGGAATATGCCGAAGCGACTTATCTGAAATTCCCCGGCGAAGCTAAGGGCGTCGTTGACGAAGGTGTTGCCGCCGGAGCGATCAACCTCGCGCAGAGCCGCTCGCTCAAGGAACTTTCCACGATCGCCGGCGGTAAGGTCGCCGCCGACAAGGCGTCGCTGAAAAAATCCGCGCCGACCGGCCGCACCGCGCTCGGCATTGCAGACGCCTATGCGAGCTATGGCGACTATGCCTCAGCCATCGAAATGTACGACAAGGCGGCGTCGCTCGGCGGCGTGGATGCGAACATGGTAAATCTGCGCAAGGGCGCTGCCTTGGCCAAATCGGGCCAGAAGGACGCTGCAAAGCAGGTTCTTGCCCAGGTCACCGGTCCGCGCGCCGATCTCGCGCAATTCTGGATGGTCTTCATCGATCATCCGCCGGCTGCCTGATTTTTGGTCTACGGCCGACAGGGGCGGGGTGGCGCCTAGATCCTGTCGACCGGGATACCCGGCAAATCCTTGGAAGTCCGGATCGTCAGCGAGGTTTTGACGCTGGCGACGTTGGGCGCCGTCGTCAGCTGGGATGTGAGGAACAGCTGAAAGCCTTGAAGATCGTGAGCGACGATCTTCAAGATGAAGTCGATTTCGCCGTTTAGCATGTGACATTCGCGGACTTCCGCGAGCTTGGCCACATGATCTTCGAAGGCGCGAAGATCGGTCTCCGCCTGGCTTTTCAGGCTCACGAGCGCGAAGACGGTGATGCCGTAGCCCAATGCGTCGGTGGCAAGATCGGCGTGATACCCCTTGATCAGCCCCTGCCGCTCCAGCGCATGGACGCGCCGCAGACAAGGCGGCGCGGTAAGGCCGACGCGCTCGGCGAGGTCCACATTGGTGATCCGGCCCTCGTCCTGGAGGATTGCGAGAATCTGCCGATCGATCTTGTCCAACGCGACCATCTCAGATTGTTTCGTGATCCATCCGATTCTTATAATAAAATTTCGACGGATGACAATTGTCCCACTTTGCTACGCCACAGATTCAATCCTTTCCGCAACGCCGCAGAAACGATAGTTAGAAACCAGGCGCATGGGGCGCCAGAGTCGGACCGCCGACGGAGGCCACCTTGCGTTTCGACGACATGCTGACGACTTTGTTGGCGCAGCCGGATGAGAGCGATGACGCTCGCATCGCGCTGTGGCGTCAGCTTGTCGATCTGCTTGCCCAGGATCGCTTCCATGCCGACGATGCATTGGGCGAGCGCGCTTTCGATACGATCGCCCATTTGCGCTCCAAAGTCCCGGCGGCAATCCGGGCTGAAACCGCACGCGCCTTTGCCGGCCGCCCCGTCAGTGCCGCGACACTGGCGCTCTTTGCCGATGAGCCGGCCGCCGTCATCGGGCCGCTGATTGCCGAGGCGACGCCTGCCGAGGAACAGTGGCTGGCGCTGCTCCCGTCGCTCACGCCGACGGCGCGCAATCTTTTGCGTCACCGCCGCGATCTTCCGCTCCAGGTCGTGCGCGCATTGGAGAGTTTCGGCCCGAGCGATTTTGCGATTCCCGGCTATCGCGAGCCGGAGCAAAGTGTCGAGACGGTCGATGTTCCCGCGCCGCCGGAGGAGCCGGTCGAGCTCGCCGCGCCGGATCAGGAGCACGAAGAAGTTCGATCGGCGTTCGAGGAAGTCGCGCGGGTTGCCGATGCGATCGAGGAGCCGCCTGCGGAGATCCTCGCGGACATGGACGGCGGCGAGCAGATCCGCGAGCTGATGGCGCGCATCGAAGCCTATCGCGCGCATGATTTCGTGCGCCCGGCGGAAACTGCGGCGGTCGATGAGGCGCGGCTGGCCGATGTCATGAACGAGCGGGGCTTCCGCTTCGAAACCGGACCCGACGGGGTGATCCGCTGGGTCACCGGCGCGGCGCGGGCGCCGCTGATCGGCGAAACGATCGCGGTGGCTGCGACCGATAATGGTCATGGCGTCGATGGCTATGTCGCGGGTGCCTTTCGGCAGCGCGCGCCGTTTCGCGATGCGCGCTTCACGCTCAACGGGGATGGGGCGCTTTCGGGGGAATGGCGCATCTCGGCGGTGCCGCTGTTCGATGCGGTCGACGGCCGCTTCAGCGGCTATCGCGGCACGGCGCGCCGGCCGCGCGTCGATGAGGTGGCGATGCCGCTGTCGGGCGCTGGCGCCTTTGGCGGTGCGGAGGCCGATTCCTTGCGGCAGCTCGTCCATGAACTTCGCACGCCGCTCAACGCGATCATCGGCTTTTCCGAGATGATCGAGGGTCAGTTTCTTGGGCCCGCCTCGTCAAATTATCGTGCCAAGGCAGCCGATATCATCGCGCAAGGGCGGCGGCTGCTGGAAGCGCTCGAGGATCTCGATCTCACCGCCAAGCTCGATCCCAAGGCGGCGCTTGCCGGATCGGTCGATCCTGCCGATCTGCTGGAGCGTCTCTACGGCGAATATCAGTCGATCGGCGTTGAGCGAGGCTTCCATCTGAAGCTCCGCATCACGACCGGGCTCGGGCTGGTCGCTGCCGATCCGGTTGCCGTCGAGCGGATGTTCGGGAGGCTGCTGGCAGCCACATTGGCGATCGCGCAGCGTGGCGAGATCGTGAATATCGCGCTTTCGCCCGATCCGGACAGCCGGGATCGGATGGTGCTCGAAATCGCCAGGCCGCAATTGCTGGCAGACCGTGACGAGCGGACCTTGCTCGATCCAGGCTATAATCCGGATGGCGACTGGCCGGAGGCGCCGGTGCTTGGGCTCGGTTTCGCCCTCCGGCTCGTTCGTAATATCGCTGCGGCAAGCGGTGGCGCGCTCGACATCCAGCCGGACAAGCTGATATTGCGGCTGCCGTTGCGCAAGATCTCCGCGCGCACGGGCGAGGGATAAAATCTGCCATCCA
>CBFRWL010000194.1:0-4598 GCA_965727025.1 uncultured Sphingomonas sp. | reverse complement strand
ACCAGGATCAGGCAGCGCGCCGTCGGCGGCTGGCCCGGACGCGCCGCGGTTTCGAAATGGACCCCGAGCGCGCGAATATCATGGGCGAAGACCTTGCCGAGCTGATCGTCGGCGACCTGGCCGATGAAGCCTGCCTTGCCGCCCAGCGCCGCGATCCCGGCTGCCGTGTTCGCAGCCGAGCCCCCGCTGGCCTCGATCCCCGGCCCCATTTTGGCGTAGAGCGCTTCAGCCTCTTCGGAGGAGAACAGCAACTGCATCGCACCCTTGGGCAAGCCTTCGCTGGCGATGAAGGCGTCATCGGCCTGGGCGATGACGTCGACGATGGCATTGCCGATGGCGACGATATCGAGGGTCGGTGCAGTCACAAACTTCTCCTTCCGAGCTGGCGCAGCGCCTAACCGCCGCACGGGTGACGCGCAAGCCGGGCAGCGCTAAAGCGTGCCGCCATGCACCTGCGCCCCCTGTTCCCGCTTTTGTCGTTAGCCCTGTTGAGCGCCTGCGGCGAAACGCCACCCCCGCGCGCGATTGCTCCTCCTCCCAGAACCTCTACAGCACAGGCCGGGCTTGATCGCGTCATGGGCCAGAGCGCGCAGGCGCTGGTGGCGCTGTTTGGGGACGCCAATCTGGATGTGCGCGAGGGGCCGGCGCGGAAGCTGCAATTCTCAAGCCCGGTCTGCGTGCTCGACGCCTATCTCTACCCGCCCGCGCAGGGGAAGGAACCGACCGTCCGCTACATTGACGCGCGCCAGCCGAGCGGCGACGATTTCGACAAGGCGTCGTGCATCGCAGCACTCAGCCGGCGGGCGGCAGCGCGCTGAGCCTGCCAACCGCCCACCGCGCCGCATCGGCCACGATCGGCGAGGGATCCTGCGCGAGGCGTTCGGCCTTTGGCAGCAGCCTCGAATCGCCGCTATTGCCCGCCGCGATCAGCACGTTGCGCACCATCCGATCGCGGCCGATGCGCTTGATCGGCGAGCCGGCGAACAAGGCGCGAAAGCTCGCGTCGTCGAGATCGAGCAGATCGGCGATGGCGGGCGCGGTCAATTCGGCGCGTGGCGCAAACGCACGGTGGGCGGCGGCGGCCTGCGCGAACCGGTTCCATGGGCACACTGCCAGGCAATCGTCGCAGCCGTAGATCCGGTTGCCGATCGCTTCGCGATATTCGAGCGGGATCGGCCCCTTATGTTCGATCGTCAGATAGGAAATGCACCGCCGCGCATCGAGCCGATAGGGCGCCGGAAAGGCATTGGTGGGGCAGGCTTGCTGGCAGGCAATGCAGCTCCCGCAGCGATCCGCATGCGGCTGGTCGGGCGGAAGGTCGAGCGTCGTCATGATCGCGCCGAGGAACAGCCAGCTCCCGTCAGTCCGGCTGACCAGATTGGTGTGCTTCCCCTGCCATCCGATCCCCGCCGCCGCCGCCAGCGGCTTTTCCATCACTGGCGCGGTATCGACGAAGACCTTCAATTCGCCGTTCGCCTGCGCGACCAACCAGCGCGCCAGCGCTTTCAGCGCCTTTTTGACGACATCGTGATAATCGGCGCCTTGCGCATAGACCGAAATGCGCGCGCGATCCTTCGTCTCCGCGAGCCGCAACGGATCCTCGGCCGGCGCGTAGTTCATCCCCAGCATGATGACCGAGCGCACCTCGGGCCAGAGCCCTCGCGGGCTTGCCCGCTGCGCGGCGCGCTCCTCCATCCAGATCATGTCGCCATGCGCGCCGTCGGCAAGCCAGCGCGCCAGGCGTTCCGCCGTTCGCGGCGCGGCATCGGCGCGCGCGATGCCGCAAGCGGAGAAGCCCAATACCCGAGCCTGCTCCTTGAGCGCAGCGGTTAAGGCGATATTCGCGTTTTGATGTGATGGCATCGTCACGCACGCATTGGTAGAAGGCCGCCGATTTGACGCAAGAGCTTGCGATTGAGGCGAAAGCCCTGGTGAAGCAGTTCGACGGCTTTCGCGCGGTCGACGGCGTCGATCTCGCCGTGCCGGCCGGCGCGATCTATGGCGTGCTCGGCCCCAATGGTGCGGGCAAGACCACGACCTTGCGGATGCTGCTCGGCATCATCGATCCCGATTCGGGCGAGCGAAAGGTGCTCGGCAACCGGCAGCCGCTTCGTGCCGCCAATCGCATCGGCTATCTGCCGGAGGAGCGCGGACTCTACCCCACCATGCAGGCGCGCGAGGCGATCGCCTTCATGGGCGCGTTGCGCGGGTTGAAGCTGGGCGAAGCCCGCGAACGCGCCGACCGGCTGTTGGCCGAGCATGGCCTTGCCGAGGCCGCCCGCAAGCCGATCCGGACCTTGTCCAAAGGGATGGCGCAGACGGTTCAGATTCTCGGCACCATCGTCCACCGGCCGCGTCTGATCGTCCTCGACGAACCCTTTTCCGGGCTCGATGCGATCAATCAGGAACGGCTGGAGGCGATGATCCGGGCCCAAGTCGACACTGGCGCGACCATCCTCTTCTCCACCCATGTGATCGCGCATGCCGAGCGGCTGTGCGAGCGCATCGCGATCATCGTCGGCGGGCGCGTCCGCTTCGAGGGCAGCGTGACCGAGGCGCGCGGGCGGCTGCAAGCGCAAGTCACGCTGGTGACGCGCAGGACCGAAGGCGGTTGGCGTGCCGCGCTTCCCGCCGACGCGCGCTGCGAAAACGGCGCCTGGATCTTTCCGCTGCCCGAGAACGGGATCGAGCCGCTGCTCGCCCGGCTGATCGAGGGGGAGGCCGGGATCGAGGCGCTTTCGATCGAGCGGCCGGGGCTGCACGACGCCTTTGTCGAGATTGTCGGCGAAGCTGCGGCGCAAGGCATCAGAAAGGAGCCGGAGCCGGAATGATGCTCGCCAATCTGCGTGCGGCGCTGGTCATCGCGCGGCGGGATTATGTCGCGACCGTCTGGTCGCGCGCCTTCATCCTGTTCCTGCTCGGGCCGCTGATTCCGATCCTGTTCGGAATGACCTTCGGCACGGTCGGATCGAAGATGTCGGCGCCGTCCGCCCCGCCCACGATTGTTATCCTCGCAAGCGACAGCGAGGCGCAGGCGCTACAGGGGGTGCGGAGACGCGTCTCCACGATCCTGGGCGACGAGGGCGTGCCGCGGATCGAGATCAGGCCGGGCGGTAATCCCGCTCATATATTGGAAAATGACGAAGCCGCCGCCGTCGTGACCGGATTACCGGACCGGCCCGTCCTGCGCGGCGTACCCGAGGTCGTGGGCCGTCACGCCGCGCTGATCGAATGGATGCTCAGCGATGCGCGCCGCGATCGCGCCCTCGACAGGGCGGGCATCGTCACGCGGCCTGTTACGCTCAAGCAGGAATTCATAGCCGCGCCGCGCCACTCGGAACAGAATGATCGCTCAACGCTCGCGAGGGCAGGGCAACTGCTGCTGCTGTTCCTGACCATGATCCTGACCGGCATGCTGCTCTCCAACATGATGGAGGAGAAATCGAGCAAGGTGATCGAGATCCTGGCCGCCGCCGTTCCCGTGGACGCCATCTTCATGGGAAAGCTGATCGCCATGCTGGGCATGTCGCTGACCGGGATCGCAATATGGGCTTCCGCCGCCGCAGCAGCCCTTCTCGCCTTCGTGCCCGTTTCGGCGCTGCAGATGATTGCGCCGGCGGTCGGCTGGCCGATGTTCATTATGCTGAGCACGATTTATTTCATGGCCAGCTATCTGCTGGTGGGGGCTCTGTATCTGGGGATTGGGGCGCAGGCGGGCACGGTGCGCGAGGTGCAGACGCTCTCGATGCCGCTCACCTTCGGGCAATTGATCGTCTTCGGCTTCGCCGCCTCCGCGGTGGATCAGACCAACGGCCCTGCCTCGATCGCAGCCAGCCTGTTCCCCTGGAGCTCGCCCTACGCGATGATCGCGCGTGCGGCGCAGCAACCGGAAATCTGGCCGCATCTGCTGGCGATCGCATGGCAGGCGGCCGCCGTCGCCATGATCGTTCGCGTCGGTGCAAACCTGTTTCGCCGCAGCGTGCTGAAGTCCGGCGGAGCAGGCTTCTGGCGCAAGCTCATCGGGCGTTCATCGCGCGCAGCCTAAGCGCTGCTCATGCACCAGATCGATCGCCGTTCTGCCCTTGTCCGCTTCTCCGCGACCGCGGCCGGGCTATTCCTATTCGGTCTCGGCAGCGCGGCGAGCGCGCGAAGCGAGACCTTCGAAGTCAGCCTCTCCGAAGCGGAATGGCGCAAGCGGCTCGATCCGGCTGCCTTCAACGTGCTGCGCCAGCAGGGGACCGAACGTGCCTTCACCAGCCCGCTCAACAACGAGCATCGGCCAGGCACCTTTCTGTGCAGGGGATGCGATCTGCCGCTTTTCTCGTCACGCACCAAATTCGACAGCGGCACCGGCTGGCCGAGCTTCTGGCGGCCGTTGCCCAACGCCATCCGCACCGACAGCGACACCATGCTGGGCTATGTTCGCACCGAAGTGCATTGCCGCCGCTGTGGCGGCCATCTCGGCCACGTCTTCAACGACGGACCGCCGCCGACGGGTCTACGCTACTGCATGAATGGCGTTGCGATGCGCTTCATCCCGGCCAAATCGGGCTAGCAGGCTGTTGAAAAATTATGCGTCATTCCCGCGCAGGCGGGAA
>CBFRWL010000193.1:0-4659 GCA_965727025.1 uncultured Sphingomonas sp. | reverse complement strand
GCCTCCTTCCAGGAGACGACCCGCGTGCTCACCGAAGCCTCGGTGCAGGGCAAGGTCGATACGCTGACCGGGCTCAAGGAAAATGTCATCGTCGGCCGGCTCATTCCCGCGGGTACCGGCTCGGGCATGCGGCGCCTGCGTGTCGCTGCCTCGTCGCGTGATGCGGCGCTTCGCGCCTCGCAGCGGACCTGGCAGGAAAGCCTGATCGCGCCGCAAAGCGCGGCCGAGGAACATGCCGCGGAGCTGGTCCGCCCGATCGAGGACGATACCGGCAACGATCCCTTGGGCGAGGTCGTCGGTGACGACTTCACGACCGAAGATCTGGAATAGCCTCGGGCTCTTGAACTGAATGAAGCCTCGCCGAGCAATCGGCGGGGCTTTTTTCTTTAGTGGGGGTGGATTTGAAACCGCCCACCCCCATCTCCATCCTCTGCTCGGGAAATGGAGAACGCCATGCGTTACAAACAGCTTGGCCGCACTGGCCTGTTCGTGTCTGAAATATGTCTCGGAACGATGACCTTTGGCGAAGCCAACAAGAACGGCATGTGGGGGAGCATCGCGGACGTGGATCAGTCCGGCGCGAATGGAATTCTTGAGCGATCGCTGGCCGCCGGGGTGAATTTCATCGATACGGCGGATGTTTATTCATTTGGCAAATCCGAGACCCTACTCGGCCAAGGGCTCAAGGATCTCGGTGTACGCCGGCAAGAGGTCGTGATCGCGACCAAGGTCCATGGCATGATGGGGCCGAAGCCGAACGATCAGGGCGCGTCACGCGGGCATATCATGGATTCGGTGGGCGCCAGCCTCGAACGGCTACAAACCGATCATATCGATCTCTACCAGATCCACGGAAACGACGACGTCACGCCCATCGAGGAAACGCTCCGCGCGCTCGACGATCTCGTCCGCCAAGGGATGGTGCGCTATATCGGCGTTTCGAACTGGCAGGCCTGGAAGATGGCCAAGGCGCTCGGAATTTCGGAGCGGCTTGGGCTTGCGCGCTTTGAGACGGTGCAAGCCTATTACAGCCTGGCTGGTCGGGATCTGGAGCGCGAAATCGTTCCTCTGATGAACGAGGAAAGGCTGGGTCTCATGGTTTGGTCGCCGCTCGCCGGCGGCTTGCTCTCCGGAAAATATGAACGGGGTGCCGCGGGAGAGGGGCGGCGGGCCGCGTTCGATTTTCCCCCCGTGGATCTCGAGCGCGCCTGGGCGTGTATCGATGTCTTGCGGGAGGTCGCGCGGAAGCACGAGGCAAGCATGGCCACGGTTGCGCTGGCCTATGTACTTGCCAAGCCTTTCGTCATGAGCGTGATCATTGGCGCGAAGCGGATCGACCAGTTGGACCAGAACCTGGCCGCCGCAAAGCTCATGCTCGATGCGGAGGATCTCCGCAGGCTGGACGAGGTTAGCGCCTTGCCCGCCGAATATCCCGGCTGGATGCTGGAACGGCAAGCCACCGGTCGCGTCCCCGCGCCCTTCAAGGCTGATTAACGGCGCGCGATCAGCTTATCGATCGTGCTCCGTTCGATTTGGGTCATCTCCGTGCCGCATTCCTTCTCGATCTGGCCACGGATCAGCTCGAGTTCGTTTTCGGTGAGATGTTCGATGCCGATGAAGGCATTGCGGGCGCTTTCCGTGGCCCGGATCACTTCGTCCAGCTTGGCCTGCATCGCCGCAGCATCGCGGTTCTGCGCGTTCTGGATCAAGAACACCATGAGGAAGGTGACGATCGTGGTCGAGGTGTTGATGACGAGCTGCCAGGTATCCGAATAGCGGAACAGCGGCCCGGTTATGCCCCAGGCGGCGATTGTGGCCAGGGCCAGGATGAACGCGATCGGTTGCCCCGCCCAGCCGGAGACGCGCGCTGCGATCATGGTGAAAATCCGATCCATCCTTCGTCTCCTTGATCCACTCGCTCAGCGGGGAAATTGGCCTTTTGATCCGCGCCACGCTAACCATCGCCGCGATGGACGTCAGCCAACTCCGTGTCGCGCTGTTTACCGGCAACTACAACTATGTGCGGGACGGCGCCAACCAGGCGCTCAACCGGCTCGTGGCCTCCCTGCTGCGGCAAGGCGCGGCGGTTCGCATCTATTCGCCAACGGTGAAGGAGCCGGCGTTCGAGCCGGTGGGCGATCTCGTCAGCGTGCCTTCGATCCCGGTTCCCGGCCGCGCCGAATATCATGCGCCGATCATGATCCCACCGCGGGTCAAGCGCGATTTGCAACACTTCGGACCAAATATTTTTCATGTTTCCAGCCCCGAGGTGCTGGGGCATCGCGCCGTCTCGCTGGCGCGCAAATGGAATTTGCCGGTGGTGGCGTCAGTCCATACCCGCTTCGAAACCTATTTCCGCTACTATAATATGGCGTTCGTGGAGCCCCTGGTGGAGGCCGCATTGCGGCGCTTCTATCGACGCTGTGACGCGATCTACGCCCCTTCGGAATCGATGGCGCAGCTGCTGCGCGATCAGCGCATGAGCTACAATGTCGGCATCTGGTCGCGCGGCATCGACACCGAGATTTTCAATCCCAACCGGCGTGATCTCGCCTGGCGCCGCTCGCTCGGAATCACCGATGACGAGCCAGCCATCGGCTTCGTCGGCCGGCTCGTGATGGAAAAGGGATTGGACGTTTTTTCCGATGCGGTCGATCGGCTCGAGCAGAGCGGCGTTCCCCATAAGGTGCTGGTGGTGGGCGATGGCCCGGCCAGGGATTGGTTTGCCCGCCGCCTTCCCACGGCGATTTTCACAGGCTTCCAACAAGGCGCTGATCTCGGCCGCGCCGTCGCGTCGATGGATATCTTGTTCAACCCCTCGGTCACGGAGACGTTCGGCAATGTGACGCTGGAAGCAATGGCTTGCGGGCTTCCGGTAGTGGCGGCTCACGCGACCGGCAGCGCAAGCCTTGTTGCGGACGGCCTAACGGGCCGGCTGATCGCGCCAGGCGCGATCGGCGCCTTCCGCGATGCGCTTGCGCATTATTGCAAGGATCTCGATGCCCGCGCCGCCGCTGGCAAGGCGGGCCAGGCAGTCTGTAATCGTTACGGCTGGGAGCAGGTCAACCAGACGCTGATCGAGAGCTATCTGCGCATCGTGCGTCAGCGCAGCTTGGGGGGCCGTGCACTGCCTGTGCGAAGCCCGGTGCCCTAATGGTCGGCGCTTGCCGGACCGATATTCCAGGCCTATGTTCCTGATCTGTTCGCAGGAGATATCATGGCCAAGCTGCTGAAACGCTATGTCTGCCAGAGCTGCGGCAGCGTTTCACCCAAATGGCAGGGGCAATGCGTCGATTGCGGCGAATGGAACAGTCTGGTCGAGGAGGCGCCAAGCAATGTCACGCCGTTCGCGCTGAAGCATAATCTTCAGGGCGGCGGCCGCGCGATCGATCTGGTCGGCCTTGATGCGGATGTACCGCTGCCGCCGCGGACTCCGACCGGCATTACCGAATTCGATCGCGCGATCGGCGGCGGCCTCGTGCCAGGATCCGCCACGCTGATCGGCGGCGATCCGGGCATCGGCAAATCGACCCTGCTGCTGCAGGCGGCCGCTCGGATCGCGCGCAATGGCGGGGCAGTCGCCTATGTCTCGGGCGAGGAGGCGGCAGACCAAGTACGGCTGCGGGCGCAAAGGCTTGGCCTTGGCGCCGCGCCGGTCCAACTCGCGTCGGCAACCTCGGTGCGGGATATTCTCACCACTTTCGCGAACGGCCCCGCGCCCGCGCTGCTGGTGATCGATTCGATCCAGACGATGCACAGCGATTTGATCGAGGGCGCGCCGGGCACGGTGAGCCAGGTGCGCGCTTCCGCGCAGGAACTGATCCGCTTCGCCAAGGAGCGGGGATCGGCGCTGATGCTGGTGGGCCACGTCACCAAGGACGGCGCGATCGCCGGGCCGCGCGTGCTCGAGCATATGGTCGATACCGTGCTGAGCTTCGAAGGCGAACGCAGCCACCAATATCGCATCCTGCGCGCGATCAAGAATCGCTTCGGCGGGACGGATGAAATCGGCGTGTTCGCGATGGGCGAAGCAGGCCTCGACGAAGTGGGCAATCCCAGCGCCCTGTTCCTCACGTCGCGCGGCGAGGCGGTCGCCGGCACGACCGTCTTCCCGGCCATGGAAGGGACGCGGCCGGTGCTGGTGGAAATCCAGGCACTCACCGTCCGGCTGGCCAGCGGAGCCACGCCGCGCCGCGCGGTGGTAGGCTGGGACGGCGGCCGCCTTGCGATGATCCTCGCCGTGCTGGAGGCGCGCTGCGGCCTCAGCTTCTCGACTGCCGAAGTCTATCTCAATGTCGCTGGCGGCTATCGCCTCTCCGATCCGGCGGCGGACCTTGCCGTGGCATGCGCGCTGATCTCGGCGCTCTCCGAGCGGCCGGTGCCGGCGCAAGCGATCGCGTTCGGAGAGGTTGCGTTGTCCGGGGAAGTGCGGCCGGTCGCGCATGGCGGGCTGCGCCTCAAGGAAGCGGCCAAGCTCGGCTTCGAAACCGCGCTGGTGCCCGCATCGCTGGCGGAGCATGGGCAAGGCCTGCGCCTCACCGGTTTCCGGCAACTCGGCAATCTCGTTGACCATTTGCTGGGGCGGAGCTAGCCGCTTCGGAAGAAGGGCGGGTGCAAGATGGCGTCTTTGACAGCGCTGGACATGATCGTGCTCGTGCT
>CBFRWL010000192.1:0-4682 GCA_965727025.1 uncultured Sphingomonas sp. | reverse complement strand
TCAGCTATCAGGTCTCTCATGTCGCAGGAAATCGAAGATTATCATACCGGCTCGACGGCGCCGCAACCCGCCGAACGCAGCCTCGAACGCGCGCTCGGCAACCAGATCCGTACGATCCGCAAGCGCCAGGATCTTTCGGTGGCGGAGCTGGCGAGCGCGGCCGGCATCTCCAACGGCATGCTCTCGAAGATCGAAAATGGCGGCATCTCCGCCTCGCTCGCCACGCTGCAGGCGATCTCGGCGGCGTTGCAGGTGCCGCTCTCGTCCCTGTTCGCCTCGTTCGAGGAACGGCAGGATTGCTCGCATGTCGGCGCCGGCCAGGGCCTCGTGATCGAGCGGCGCGGCACCAAGGTCGGCCATGTCTACCAGCTGCTCGGCCATGTCCTGCGCGGCGATGTCGTGGTCGAGCCCTATCTGATCACGCTCAACGAAAATGCGCGCGCCTATACCGGCTTCCGCCATGCCGGGATCGAATTCCTCTACATTCTCGAAGGCGAGCTGCTCTACCGCCACGGATCGGAAACCTATCATCTGAAGCCGGGCGACTCCTTCCTGTTCGATTCGGGCGCGCTGCATGGGCCGGAGGATATGCCGGTGCTTCCCGCCCGCTATCTTTCGATCATCGTCTATCCGCGCGCCGTCGACTGAAATTCTTCTCAAGAAAATAAATTTCTCCTGATTGACAGGATCGCTGATCTCCGGCAGGTCGTGAGCCCAAGCCAAGGAGTCGTGCGATGTGCGGAATTGTCGGCCTGTTCCTGAAGGACAGGGCGTTGGAGCCCCGGCTGGGCGAGCTGCTGGCCGGCATGCTCGAGGTGATGACCGATCGCGGGCCGGATAGCGCCGGCTTCGCGGTCTATGGCCCAGGCGAGGCCGGGCGCATCAAGCTCACCATTCGCGGCAGCGATCTCGAAGGCGTCGCCCAGGCGCTGGGCCAAGCGCTCGGCTCGCCGGTCAGCGCCGTTCCGCATGACACCCATATGATGCTGCTGCTGGCCGAGGACCGCGCAGCCGATGCGCGTGCCTGGCTCGCCGAGCAGCGGCCGGACATCACCGTGATCGGCGCGGGCAAACGGATCGAGCTTTACAAGGAAGTGGGCCTGCCCGCTGCTGTCAGCGCCCGCTTCGGGCTTGCGGGCATGGCGGGCACGCATGGCATCGGCCACACCCGGATGGCGACCGAGAGCGCGGTGACGACCGACGGCGCGCACCCCTTCTCGACCGGCGCCGACCAATGCCTCGTCCACAATGGCTCGCTTTCCAACCATGCCAGCCTGCGCCGCATGCTCCAGCCGAAGGGCATCGATTTCGCCACCGACAATGACAGCGAAGTCGCCGCCGGCTATCTGAGCTGGAAGCTGCGCGAGGGCGCGACGCTCGCCGAGGCGCTCGAAGACAGCCTCGACGATCTCGACGGCTTCTTCACCTTCGTCGTCGGCACCGAGAACGGCTTTGCGGTGCTGCGCGATCCGATTTCCTGCAAGCCCGCGGTGATGGCCGAAACCGATCAATATGTCGCGTTCGGCTCCGAATATCGCGCGCTCGTCGGCCTGCCGGGGATCGCGCAGGCGCGGGTGTTCGAGCCCGAGCCCGCGCGCGTCTATGCCTGGGAACGCGGCTGATGCCGGTCGTCGATCTCGCCAGCACCAGCCGGCGCGAGCTCAACGGCGCGCTGCACGCGCTCGCGCCCAGCACCAACGAGACGCACTGGCGGGTCGAAAATCCGCAAGGGCAGCATGCGCTCGCCGCCGGGCTCGATGCGCCGGTCATCGTCGAGATCGCCGGCCATGCGGGCTATTACTGCGCGGGCATGAACAAGCAGGCGACGGTCGTCGTCGAGGGCAACGCCGGCGTCGGCGTCGCCGAGAACATGATGTCCGGCAAGGTGCATGTGAAGGGCGATGCCAGCCAATCGGCCGGCGCCACCGCGCATGGCGGGCTGCTGGTGATCGACGGCAATGCCTCAGCGCGCTGCGGCATTTCGATGAAGGGCATCGATATCGTCGTCAAAGGCTCAATCGGGCCGATGAGCGCCTTCATGGCGCAGGCGGGCAATCTGGTGGTGCTGGGCGATGCCGGCGAGGCGCTGGGCGATTCGATCTACGAAGCGCGGCTGTTCGTGCGCGGCGAGGTGAAAAGCCTCGGCGCGGACTGCATCGAGAAGGAGATGCGGTCCGAACATCGCCAGCTTCTCCAGAGGCTGCTCGACGCGGCTGGCGTATCGGACGAGGTCAAGCCGGATCAGTTCAAGCGCTACGGCTCGGCGCGCGGGCTTTACAATTTTCACGTCGACAATGCCGCGGCTTATTGAGAGCGATCGATGGACTTCACCAATATCCCCCGCACCCTGCCCCGCCTCTCGGCGACCTTCGATCCCTATACGCTCTCGGAGATCCGGCGCGCGGCGGCGACCGGCATCTACGATATTCGCGGCGCCGGCGCGAAGCGGCCGCTGCCGCATTTCGACGATCTGCTGTTCCTCGGCGCCTCGATCTCGCGCTATCCGCTCGAAGGCTATCGCGAGAAATGCGCGACCGATCTCTGGCTCGGTACCCGCCATGCGAAGAAGCCGATCCACCTCAAGATCCCGATCACGATCGCGGGCATGAGCTTCGGCTCGCTTTCCGCGCAGGCCAAGGAGGCGCTTGGCCGCGGCGCATCGCTGGCGGGCACCTCGACGACGACCGGCGATGGCGGGATGACGCCGGAGGAACGCGGCCAATCCAGCATCCTCGTCTATCAATATCTTCCCTCGCGCTACGGCATGAACCCCGACGATCTGCGCAAGGCGGACGCGATCGAGGTGGTGATCGGCCAGGGCGCGAAGCCCGGCGGCGGCGGCATGCTGCTCGGCCAGAAAATCTCGGATCGCGTCGCCGAGATGCGCACGCTGCCGAAGGGGATCGACCAGCGCTCGGCCTGCCGCCACCCCGACTGGACCGGCCCCGACGATCTGGAGATCAAGATCGAGGAGCTGCGCGAGATCACCGATTGGGAGAAGCCGATCTATGTGAAGGTCGGCGCGACCCGGCCTTATTACGACATCGCGCTCGCCGTGAAATCGGGCGCCGACGTGATCGTGCTCGATGGCATGCAGGGCGGCACCGCCGCGACCCAGGACGTGTTCATCGAGCATGTCGGCCTGCCCACGCTCGCGGCGATCCGCCCGGCGGTGCAGGCGCTTCAGGATCTCGGCATGCACCGCAAGGTCCAGCTGATCGTTTCGGGCGGCATCCGCAACGGCGCCGATGTCGCCAAGGCGCTCGCGCTGGGCGCGGACGCGGTCTCGATCGGCACCGCCGCGCTGGTCGCGCTCGGCGACAATGATCCCGCGCGCGAAGAGGAATATCGCGCGCTCGGCACCACCGCGGGCGCCTATGACGATTGGCAGGAGGGGCGCGATCCGGCGGGCATCACCACCCAGGATCCGGCGCTGGCGGCGCGGCTCGATCCGGTCGCGGCGGGGCGCCGGCTCGCCAATTATCTCGCGGTGCTGACGCTCGAGGCGCAGACGATCGCGCGCGCCTGCGGCAAGAGCCATCTCCATAATCTCGAGCCCGAGGACCTGGTCGCGCTGACGATCGAGGCGGCGGCGATGGCGCAGGTTCCGCTGGCGGGAACGAACTGGATACCAGGCAAAGGGGGCAATCCATGAGCGACTTGGCTGCGATCGCGAAAAAGCAGGGCATCAAATATTTCCTGATCAGCTTCACCGATCTGTTCGGCACGCAGCGTTCCAAGCTGGTCCCGGCCACGGCGATCAACGGGATGGCGAAAACCGGCGCGGGCTTCGCGGGCTTCGCCACCTGGCTCGACATGACGCCCGCCGATCCGGACATGTTCGCCGTGCCCGATCCCGCCAGCCTGATCCAGCTCCCCTGGAAACCCGAGGTGGGCTGGCTCGCCGCCGATCCGGTGATGAGCGGGCAGCGCGTCGCGCACGGCCCGCGCAATGTGCTGAAGGCGCAGATCGCGCGCGCCGCCGCGCTCGGCTATCAGATGAAATCGGGCGTCGAGTGCGAATTCTTCCTGATCGCGCCGGACGGCAGCGCCATCGCCGACATGGCCGACACCCAGGCCAAGCCCTGCTATGATCAACAGGCGCTGATGCGCCGCTACGATGTGATCACCGAGATTTGCGACGCCATGCTCGCGCTCGGCTGGCAGCCCTACCAGAATGATCATGAGGATGCGAACGGCCAGTTCGAGATGAACTGGGAATATGACGATGCGCTGCTCACGGCCGATCGCCACGCCTTCTTCAAATATATGGTGAAATCGATCGCGGAGAAGCACGGCTTGCGCGCGACCTTCATGCCCAAGCCGTTCAGCAACCTCACCGGCAATGGCTGCCACACCCATGTCTCGCTGTGGAAGGGGGACGCGAACCTGTTCGCCGACGCCAAGGGTGAGCTTGGCCTTTCCGCGCTCGGCTACCAGTTCATCGCCGGCCTCATCCACTCGGCCGAGGCGCTGGCGGCGATCACCAACCCCACCGTCAACAGCTACAAGCGGATCAATGCGCCGCGCACCACATCGGGCGCGACCTGGTCGCCCAATTCAGTCACCTATACCGGCAACAACCGCACCCATATGATCCGGATTCCGGATGATGGCCGCTTCGAATTCCGCCTCGCCGACGGCGCCGCCAACCCCTATCTGCTCCAGGCCGCGATCCTGGC
>CBFRWL010000191.1:0-4689 GCA_965727025.1 uncultured Sphingomonas sp. | reverse complement strand
GGCGACAGGTTCACCGTGATCCGTTTGGGCGGCAGCGCCAGGCCGATGGCATTCAGTGCCGCCCTCACCCGTTCCCGGCTTTCAGCGACCGCCTTGTCCGGCAAGCCCACCACGACAAATGCGGGAACGCCGCTGGCGATCTGCACCTGGACTTCGACCGGGCGTGCCTCCAGCCCCAGAAACGCGACCGTCGAAACCAGTGACACCATCAGCCGCGTTCTCCCCGCGCTTCCCCTGCCTTGAAGATTGACTTGTCGCAAGACTTTGCCTATCGGCGCCGCAACAGGCGGCCGCCCGCAACGGCGGCCTTTTTACGTTCAGATCACGTTTACGTTCAGATCACAGGGAATGACCTATGAAGCGCACCTTCCAGCCCAGCCGCCTCGTGCGCAAGCGCCGTCACGGTTTCCGCGCCCGCTCGGCGACGCCGGGTGGCCGCAAGGTTCTTGCTGCCCGCCGCGCGCGTGGCCGCAAGACGCTTTCTGCCTGACACGAACGACGATCGAGACGATCAGGCGCCGCGCGGATTTCCTCGCGGCGAATTCCGGGCGGCGCGTGGCGATGCCCGGCTTCGTGCTGCTCGTGCGCCCACGCAATGATGGCGATAGCGCCGTGCGCCTTGGTATCACTGTCACCAAAAAGATCGGCAACGCGGTTATCCGCAACCGCATGAAAAGGCGTTTCCGTTCGCTTGCGCGCGAGCTCCTGAGCCAACAGGGCGTCGCTGGGGCCGACCACATACTCATCGGACGCAGTGCCGGCATCGAGCGAGGCTTCGACGATCTTCGCCGTGAGCTCGGCAAGGCGCTGCAGAAGGCCGCGCGGTGATCGCCCGCGCCATGGTGGGGGCCGCGCGCTTCTGGCAGCGCTGGCCCTCGGCAATCCTGCCGCCGACCTGCCGCTACACGCCAAGCTGTTCTGCCTATGCGATCGAGGCGATCTCGCGCTATGGGGCGCTCCGGGGCGGCTGGCTCGCCCTGCGTCGCGTTTCGAGATGCCATCCCTTCGGGGGGCATGGCTTTGATCCTGTTCCAGATTACGGGGAAGATTGAGTGGAAAATCAGCGTAACATGATCCTGGCGATCGCCTTGTCCGCGATCGTGCTGATCGGCTGGACGTTTGTTGCAGGCCACTTTTTCCCGACCGCCAATCCGCCCGCGACGAAAATCGAAGCCGGTAAAGAGAAGGTCGTTCCCAACCCCGCCGCCTCGCCCGCCGCTGATGCGCCGTCGGCCATCCGCGATCGCGCAATTGTCCTGCGCGAATCGCCCCGAGTGGTGATCAACACGCCGCAGCTGGCGGGATCGATCAACCTCAAGGGCGCGCGCATCGACGATCTTACCCTGACCGCCTATCGCGAGACGATCGCCAAGAATTCGCCCCCCATCCGCCTTCTCTCGCCCGGCGGCGCCCCTGATGCCTATTTCGCCGGCTTCGGCTGGGCAGGCGATGGCGTGGCGCTGCCAGGGCCAGAGACACTGTGGACCGCTGACGCGAAAGAGTTGACCCCCACATCTCCCGTCACGCTCAGCTGGACCAATCCCAGCGGCCAGACGTTCTCGATCCGCGTTTCGATCGATCAGAAATATATGTTCACGATCGATCAAACGGTTGCGAACAAGGGCGCGGCGCCCGTCGCACTCCGCCCCTATGCTCTGGTTTCACGCGTCGGCATTTCGAAGGATCCGTCAACCTGGACGATGCACACCGGCCCGATCGGCGTGTTCGACGGCGCTGCCAACTACAAGGTCAACTTCAAGGATCTGGACGCAGCGGGCGCCGATGGCATGCGCTTTGCCGCGCCGAGCTGGCTGGGATTCAGCGACAAATATTGGCTGACCGCGCTTGCGCCTGCCGGTGGCGCGCATGAAGATGCCGCCTTCCGGGCAGGCTCCGGCCAGCGCTACCAGGCCGAGCTCGCCGGAGAACAGGCGATCCTGCCGCCGGGCAAGGCGCTTACCGTCAGCCAGCATCTTTTCGCAGGCGCCAAGGAAGTCTCGGTGCTGGATGGCTATGAGAAGAACCTCGGCATCACCCAGTTCGACAAGGGCATCGACTGGGGTTGGTTCTACTGGTTCGAGCGTCCGATTTTCTGGGTGCTCGATCATCTCTTCCGCCTCGTCGGCAATTTCGGCGTGGCGATCATCCTGCTGACGCTGATCGTGCGCGGCCTGATGTTCCCGATCGCCCAGAAGCAGTTCAAATCGATGGCGGCGATGCGCGTCGTTCAGCCGAAGATGAAGGCACTGCAGGAGCGTCACAAGGACGACAAGGCCACGCTTCAGCAGGAAATGATGAAGCTTTACCAGGCGGAGAAGATCAATCCGCTGGCGGGTTGCCTGCCGATGTTCCTGCAAGTCCCCGTCTTCTACGCGCTCTACAAGGTGCTGCTGCTCTCGATCGAGATGCGGCATCAGCCGTTCGTGCTCTGGATCCGCGATCTCTCGGCCCCCGATCCGCTCACGCCAATCAACCTGTTCGGCCTGCTCCCGTTCGAACCCCCGCACATGCTGCACCTGGGCATACTGCCGATCCTGCTCGGCATCACCATGTGGCTGCAGTTCCGGCTTAATCCGCAGCCGATGGACGAAGCGCAGAAGCAGGTGTTTTCGATCATGCCATGGGTGCTGATGTTCGTGATGGCGCCGTTCGCGGCGGGACTTCAGCTCTATTGGGTTGTCTCCAACACGCTGACCATCCTTCAGCAGAAATGGCTCTACAGCCGCCACCCACACATGAAGGAAGCGATCGCGAAGTGAGCGGAGACCAGCCGTCCGATGAGCTGATCGAGGCGGCGCGGAAGCTGTTTTCGGGGCCGATCACGTTCCTGAAATCGGCCCCCGAGCTGCGCTTTCTACCCGAGCCCGATTTTCCGGAAGTGGCGTTTGCCGGCCGATCCAATGTCGGCAAGTCTTCGCTGCTCAATGCGCTGACGACCCGCAACGGCCTCGCCCGCACCTCCAACACCCCCGGGCGCACGCAGGAATTGAACTTCTTCGACATGGGGGAGCCCCCGCTCCTCCGGCTGGTCGACATGCCCGGATATGGTTTTGCCAAGGCGCCGAAGGACATTGTGCGCAAATGGCGTTTTCTGGTGAACGATTATCTTCGTGGCCGCGCCGTGCTGAAACGCGCGCTCGTGCTGATCGATGCGCGCCATGGCATCAAGGATGTCGATCGTGAAATCCTGAAGATGCTTGATCAGGCCGCGGTGAGCTATCGGCTGGTTCTCACCAAGGCGGACAAGATCAAACCGACCGAACTCGATGATATTGCCCGGCGCACCGAGGATGAAGCGCGGAAGCACCCGGCGGCTCATCCCGAGGTTATTGCAACATCGAGTGAGACCGGGCAGGGCATGGCCATCCTCCGGGCCGCCGTGCTGGAGGCGATCATCGGATAAAGGAGCGTCGGCGATGCTGAAACTGTTTATCGGCAACAAAGCCTACAGCTCCTGGTCGATGCGCGGCTGGCTGGCGGTCAAGCAATCCGGCCTGGCCTTCGAGGAAATCGTCGTCCCCCTTTATGACGAGGAATGGAACCGCAGACGCCAGGGTGACGAGTTCGCACCGTCGTCAGGCAAGGTGCCCATTCTCTGGGATGGCGACTCAGTGGTTTGGGATTCGCTCGCCATCATCGAATATCTGGCGGAAAAAGCCGGTCGCGATAAATTCTGGCCCGAGGGTGAGGCAGCCCGCGCGATGGCCCGCTCGATGGCGGCCGAAATGCATTCCAGCTTCACCAATTTGAGACGGGAATGCCCGATGAACATCCGCGCCAACTATCCGGCGCAGACGTGGCCGGCCGAGGTTGAGGCCGATATCGTTCGGATCGCTTCGCTATGGGCCGAGGCGCGCTCCCGCTTTGGATCGAGCGGGGATTTTCTGTTCGGAGAGTTCGGGGCGGCAGATATCATGTACGCGCCGGTGGTCTCCCGCTTTGCCACCTATTCGATCCCCCTGCCCCGCTTTGCCGCGGCCTATTGCCAGGCGGTGTTCGCACATCCGTTCGTGCAGGATTGGATCGCCGGTGCGCAAGCGGAAGAATGGGTGGTCGAAAAGTTCGAGCGGCCTACCGCAGCCTAATCAGCCGTCAAACCTGCCGCTTGCGGACCGACCACACGAAGCCGTCGAACCAGAAATGCAGCAGCGAACAGGCAATGAACGGCGCCAGCAGCCAGCGCATGTTCGCCTGGCCCGCAAGCTGGTAAAATATGCCAAGCAGCAGGCAGCCGCCTAGAAACAGATCCAAAGCCAGCCGCGGCTTGATCTTGGCCCATTGACTGATCCGCTCACCCTCCTTGAGCCAGACCAGCGCAAAATATTGGGTCGCGTGATAGATGTTGATCGATGCGAGCGCGACCAGCGGCGATGAGAAGCCCCAGGCAATAATCGAGACCAGGCTGGTGGAGATGAGCAGCGCGAGCTTATGCGCAGGCATGCGATAGCCTCTTGCGATCGCCTTGCGATAGTCGAGTGCCGCCCATAGCAAAATTACCGCCCATGCGGCGACGGCGACTGCACCGAACAACCGGAGATGGCCTTCGACCAAGCCCGGCAGTTGCGCGATTTCGCCAATGCCGAGCCGGTCGAGCTGGCGAAGGCTATCGACATGATAGGAAAAGGCGGCGCCTGCCATCAGCGGGCCGACATACAGCATCCAGTTGAGACGCAGATCGGTCCCGCGCAG
>CBFRWL010000190.1:0-4697 GCA_965727025.1 uncultured Sphingomonas sp. | reverse complement strand
GCCTTCAACTCGATCGCGACATGCTCGCCCGCCTGGTGTGGAGAATAGATGTGCGCCATCAAGCCGCCGGAAGAAATATTCCTGACCAAGCACAATTCCTGCCCGGCCGGCGTAATAAGCTTGCCTACGCGAAAGACGCTCAGGTGCCGCTGGTCGGCGCGACGATTGGCCGAACCGGCGGCATCCTGGCCTGAAGAGGCACCGATACCAATGGCGCTTTGGTCATCAAGCATATCATTCCTCACCTGCCGCCCCATGCGATCGGCCTCCCAGAGGCCCGCTCGCCTCTCTCCCCTCTATGGTGAATGTGTCATAATATCCTTAAAATGATCGTTTCGGACGTGGTTAATTCCTGTAAAATTGCACGCGTTATCAAACGCTTCTTCGCGAAATCCTTGACCTTGATCAAGTTCCTGCCCTCATGCGGCAAGCCCTTTGACCCGCGATCTTCCGTCCATTGCCGAGCTTAGATTGCGATTCGTGAGGTCTCACCCTAAGTCCCGTGAATGCATTTCCTCGATCAAGCCAAAATATATCTGCGATCCGGCTCCGGCGGACCGGGGGCGGTGAGCTTCCGGCGCGAGAAGTTTATCGAATATGGCGGCCCCGACGGCGGCAATGGCGGCAAGGGCGGCGATATCATATTCGAAGCCGTACCCGGCCTGAACACATTGATCGATTTTCGCTATACCCAGCATTTCCGCGCCCAACGGGGCAAGGGCGGCGCAGGCGCGAACCGGACCGGCGCAAATGGCGAGGATCTGGTGATCAAGGTGCCGGTCGGCACGCAGCTCCTGTCGGAGGACAAGGAGCATGTGCTGGCCGATTTCACCAAGGTGGGGCAGCGGCAGATATTTCTGCGCGGCGGCGACGGCGGCCGCGGCAACGCCAGCTACAAAACCTCAACCAACCGCGCCCCGCGCCAGCACGGCACCGGCTGGCCGGGCGAGGAGATGTCGGTCTGGCTGCGGCTCAAGCTGCTTGCCGACATCGGCCTCGTCGGGCTGCCCAATGCCGGCAAATCCACCTTCATCAACGCGGTGTCCAACGCCAAGGCGAAGGTCGGCGATTATCCCTTTACGACGGTGCGCCCGCAATTGGGCGTGGCGAGCCATCGAGGGCGCGAATTGGTGGTTGCCGACATTCCGGGGCTCATCGAGGGCGCCGCGGAAGGTGCCGGGATCGGCGATCGTTTTCTGGGCCATATCGAGCGCTGCCGCGTGCTGCTTCACCTTGTGGATGCTTCCGGGGATGATCCTGTGAACGCCTATGAGACCGTGTGTGGAGAACTGGATGCCTATGGCGCGGGCCTGTCCGAAAAGCCGCAGGTGCTCGCGCTCAACAAGATCGACGCAGTGGATCCGAAGCAATGCGCCAAGATCAGGAAGCGGCTGGAAAAGGCAAGCGGGCAAGATGTGGTGCTGATGTCCGGGGCAGCGGGCGAAGGCATCGATCTCGTGCTCGATCGACTGTTTGAATTGGCGGGGGCTGAAACCGAGGATAATGACCAGTCCCACACGCCTGTGGAGACGTCATGGTCGCCGATCTGAATCGCTTGCCGGCGGCCCGGTTCGATCCCGCCAATTGCGCTCGCCTCGTCATCAAAATCGGTTCGGCCCTGCTGGTTGACGAAGCGGGCACCGTTCGGCGGCGCTGGCTGCAGGGAGTCATCGCGGACATCGCCGCGCGGCATGCGGCCGGGCAGCAGATCGTTATCGTCTCCTCGGGCGCGATCGCCCTTGGCGCGCGCCGGCTTGGCCTGCCCAAGGGTGGCCGCGCGAGCCTGGAGGATGCCCAGGCCGCAGCGGCGACCGGGCAAATCGCGCTTTCGCACTGCTGGGCCGAACTGTTGGGAACGGAAGGGCTCACGGCGGCACAGATCCTCGTGACGCTTGACGATCTGGAAGATCGCCGCCGCTATCTCAACGCCTCCTCTACGCTGGACCGGCTGCTGTCGCTCAAGGTCATCCCGGTCATCAACGAGAATGATTCGGTGGCAACCGCCGAGATCAGGTTTGGCGACAATGACCGTCTCGCCGCGCGGATCGCCCAGGCGGCGGGTGCGGGCGGCGTGATCCTGCTCTCCGATGTCGATGGGCTTTATACCGCCAATCCGCAGCGCGACCCCGGTGCCGAGCACATCCCCGAGGTGAGCCGCATCGACTCGCACATCCAGGCGATGGCGGATGGCGGCTCAGGGTCGGGAATGGGATCGGGGGGCATGGTCTCGAAGCTCGAAGCAGCGCGCATCGCGACCGCCGCCGGCGCGCATCTCGCGATCATCTCCGGCCATGTCGCCCATCCGATCGCAGCCTTCGCGGGGGGCGCGCGCGGCACGATATTTCTGGCGAGCAAACCGGAACGCGCACGACGCGCCTGGCTCGCCGGCCGACTGACGGTGAAGGGTACGTTGCGCGTCGATGCCGGTGCAGCCAAGGCGCTGAACGAGGGCCGGAGCCTGCTGCCGGCCGGAATCACCAGCGTCGAAGGCCGCTTTTCGCGTGGCGACGTGCTCAATATTGCGGGGCCGGACGGCGCCGTGCTTGCGCGCGGACTGGCTGAATATGATGATGGCGACGCAGCCAAGATCGTCGGCAAGCGCAGCGAATCGCTGGCGGACCTGCTCGGCTATGCACCGCGCGCGGCAATGGTGCATCGGGACCATATGGTCCTGATCCGATGAAGCTCGCGATCACCGGCGGCACCGGCTTCGTCGGCCGCCATCTCATCAATCTCGCGCTTGCCCGCAAGCATGAGGTGCGGGCCTTGGCGCGCAGCCAGCAACTCCCGGTGGCGGGCGTGGAGTGGGTCGAGGGTGCGATTGATCCGGCGCGAAATCTTGAAGCGCTGGTCGAAGGGGCCGATGCGATCATTCACGTCGCGGGTGCGATCAACGCGGCCGATCGGGCGGGTTTCGTATCCTGCAATATCGATGGCACCGCGGCGGTTATCGCGGCTGCCCAGCGCGCTGGCGTGAACCGGCTCGTGCACGTCTCGACGCTTGCGGCGCGCGAGCCCGCCTTATCCGACTATGGATGGTCGAAAGCCGAAGCGGAGCGGCGGGTAGAGGCATCCGGCCTGGAGTGGACAATCATCCGCCCGCCCGCCGTCTACGGCCCCGGCGACCGTGAGATGCTGGAGCTTTTCAAAATGGCGGCGCGTGGCATCCTCCTGCTGCCGCCAGCCGGCCGGCTCTCGCTGATCGAGGTCGGCGATCTCGCCCGGCTTTTGCTGGCCTGTGCCAGAAACCCGGGAAAGCGGGCGATTTACGAGGTGGACGACGGGACGGTGCGCGGCATTCCTCATAAGGAACTGGCGCGCGCATTGGGCGACGCGGTGGGCAAGCGCGTGCTCACGCTGCGGATGCCGCGCACAGCGCTTCAGGCAGCTTCACTGCTGGACCGGGCGCTTCGCCGCAGCAAAGCGAAGCTGACCCGCGATCGCGTCCGCTATTTCTGCCACCCGGATTGGGTCGCGCGGCGTTCGATGGCGCCGCCCGCTCGATTATGGAAGCCCAAGGTAGGGTATGCGGAGGGTCTCCGATTGACCGCTGAAGCCTATCGGAAGGCCGGCTGGCTTTAACGTCTGGGCATCCGCCGCTCCCGCCGCGTCTGGCGATCCGATTCCATCTGGGCTTTGGACCAGACACGCAGAGCGTTGATCTCCATCGTCATCGTTCCGGAGCCAGGCGTGGCAGGCTTCGCCCAGCCGCCGATCGAGAGATGCAGGATCGGATACATCGGCGTCCGAAACTGGCGCGGCGCGTGGAAGGAGCAGGTCTCCACCCGATCGACGAAGAAGCTGATCCGCTTGGGGGTCCAGAGCGCGCCGTAGCGGTGAAAACCGCCCGGGGTGAGCAAGGGCGTGGTGCAAGCCTTCTGCTTGTTGCGCTTGCCATAATGGATGGTCTGGTGCGCTTCGCCGTCGCCCGGCATCTCGAAGGCGTCGATTTCGGGCGGCCAGCTTCCGTCCGCGGGCATCAGCCAGAACACGCCATAGGCGCTCTCCGCTGGGTAGGACTGGCGGATCTCGGCTTCGAAATAGCCGTAAAGCTGCACAAAACGCGCCTTCAATATGCCGCTCGTATAGATGGCGTCGCGTAGGACCTGCGCGCCTTCGGGCGGGACATGTTCGGCAGCGATCCGCTCCTCAATCCTCGCCCGGATCTTGTCGTCGATCGGGGCGGCCGTGATCGTTGCGATGCCATTGGCGACGGTAATGCTTTCCCGGCCGAGATAGGCCGGATCGACGGCGATCTGCTGCTCCTTGTTCGAGGGCAGCGTGCGCGACAGGATCGTGTCCGGATGCGGACCGAAGCCGCGATCATAGGCCTTCAGCGAGGAAGGATCGTCGAACTCGTCGACATAGGAAGGGACGTAGCCCGAAAGCTCGAGCGGGTCTCCGGTCGCGGCGCCGGCTGCCGACCCGAACAGAAGGAGCCATCCTGCCAGCAATCCCCGCATCAGCTATTCGCAGCTCAGCGCGGCCGCGAATTGTTCCAATGTATACGATCCCAGCACCTCGAGCCGCGAGAGGCTGAGATCGCCTTCATTGATGCCACTGACTCCCGGTCGTGTTGTCAGGCCGTGCGCATAACCACAGGCGCCGACCAAGCGAGTGACGACTTCGTCGAATGCGCCCGAAGGATAGGCGATGCTGTCCGTCCAGAAGCCCAGTTCCTCCCTGATCCGGATGCG
>CBFRWL010000189.1:0-4703 GCA_965727025.1 uncultured Sphingomonas sp. | reverse complement strand
AGCGCGCGCGGGAAATGGCGTGAGCGCGCGCCTGCATCGCCTGCCGAACGGCGTCACCGTTGCAGTCGAGCCGATGGCGAGCGTCGAGACCGTCGCCGTCGGCCTCTATGCCGATGTCGGCTCGCGCTCGGAACCCGATGGCCTGTCCGGCCTCGCCCATATGGTCGAGCATATGGTGTTCAAAGGTGCCGGATCGCGTGACGCCCGCGCCATCGCGGAGGCGATCGAAGACAAGGGCGGCTCGATCAACGCGTGGACGGCGCGCGATCACACCGTCTTCCACGCACGCATGCTCGCGGATGACATGGCGCTGGGGCTCGATCTCATCGCCGATCTCGTGCGCGCGCCGCACTTCAAGGCCGACGAACTCGAACGCGAGAAGGAAGTCGTGCTTTCCGAGCTCGGCGAATCCCGCGATACGCCGGACGATATCATCTTCGATCATCTGAGTGCGGCTGCTTTCGGCAGCCAGCCGCTCGGCCTGCCGGTGTTGGGAGATGAAACCAGCATTGGCGCGATCACGGTATCCGCGCTCAAGGATTGGATCGGCCAGCAATATCTGCCTGATCGGCTCGTCATCGCGGCAGCAGGAAAGGTGGATGAAGACGCGCTGCTGAAGCTGGTCGAGCGCCGCTTCGGCGATCTCGACCAAGCCGAGGCCGGAACGTCCACGCCAGCCAGCTTCATGAGCGGCACGCGCCATGATCGCCGCCGCTTCGATCAGCTCCATCTGGCGTTCGCGCACAAGGCGCCTGCCTATCGCGACGGCGATCTCCATGCGATGGCGCTGTTCGCTTCGGCGGTGGGGGGAGGCATGTCCTCGCGCCTGTTCCAGGAATTGCGGGAAGAGCGCGGGCTTGCCTACAGCGTCTATGCCTGGGCGCAACCCTATATCGATATCGGCATGTTCGGAGTCTATTGCGCGGCGCAGCAGGAAAAGGGCGCCGAGGCATTCACGCTCGCGCGCGAGGTGCTGGCCCGCACAGCCGAAACGCTTGACGAGGCTGAGCTTGCACGCGCCAAGACGCAGGCCAAGGCCGGGTTGCTGATGGGCCTCGAATCGGTAGCCACCCGCTGCGATCATCTTGCCCGCCAGATCCAGATCCACGGCCGTGTCGTCCCGCCGGCCGAGACCGTCGCTTCGATCGACGCAGTAAGTGTCGGGGACGTGCGCAGCGCCGGTCAGGCTGCTCTTTCCGGGCCGATCGCGGTTGCCAGTGTGGGCGGCAGGCTCGCCCGAGTGGCGTGAATCTCGCGACGCTCATCGCCGAGCCCTGGGCGGATTATGGCCTGCTTGACTCCGGCCACGGCCGCAAGCTGGAGCGCTACGGCCGGTTTCGCTTCATCCGTCCCGAGGCGCAGGCGATGTGGGCTCCCGCTTCGCCCGACTGGCACGCCGATGGCGAGTTCATTGCCGCTTCCGACGATGAAGGCGGGGGCCGCTGGCAGCTCGGGCGCAACGTGCCGCGCGAAGGCTGGCCGCTGGCGTGGGAGGATGTACGCTTCACCGCGCTCTGTACGCCCTTCCGCCACCTCGGCTTTTTTCCGGACATGGCGCCACAATGGGCGTGGATGCGCGGTCGCGTTCAACCGGGCGACGAGGTGCTCAACCTGTTCGGCTATACTGGCGTCGGCACGCTGGCGCTGGCGGCCAGGGGCGCACGGATGGTGCATGTCGACGCGTCCAAGAAATCGGTCGAGGCGGGCCGCGCCAATGCCATGCTGGCCGGCATGTCGGAAAAGCCGATCCGCTGGCTGGTCGACGATGCCGCCAAGTTTGTCGCGCGCGAAGTGCGCCGCGGCCGCCGCTATGACGGCATCTTTCTCGATCCTCCCAAATTCGGACGCGGGCCGGAGGGAGAGGTCTGGCGGCTGGAGGAAAATCTGCCGGGGCTGATCGCCGATTGTCGCAAGCTGCTGGATGAGCGATCGCGCTTCCTCGTGCTCACGGTCTATGCCGTGCGCATGTCAGCGCTCGCGATCGCCGAACTGCTCCGGCAGGCGACCGAGGGACTCGGCGGCATCGTCGAAGCTGGCGAAATGGCGGTACGCGAAGAGGCGAGGGGCCTGCTGCTCCCCACCGCGATCTTCGCGCGCTGGAGCAGGTCATAATCGGGAAAATACTGGTTCAGCCGTAACGATCGATCGCGTAGACGGCGGCCATGAAAGCACAGACCATGCGGCAGCTCCGCCAGATCCACAATTATGTCGGCGTGTTCTTCGCCCCAATGATCATCCTGTTCGCGCTGAGCGGCGCCTTTCAGACCTTTCGGCTGCAGGAGGAGGGCGGTTATGGCGGCACGCCTCCGGGCTGGATGGTCTGGATGGCGGCGGTTCATAAGAATCAGGAACTGGACAGCGAGAAGGACAGGCCCGCGCGTGTGCGACCCGATCGCCATGCCGATGAGCCGGTCAAGAAGCCGCCATCGCTCGCCAAGCGGGTCCGCGGTAATCCAGCGAAATTTGTGCTGCAGCTGTTCACGGTGCTGCTGTCGATCGGGTTGATGATATCTGCGGCGCTCGGCGTAGTCATCGCTCTCAACAACCGCGCCAATCGCGGGCTTATGGTCGGCTTATTGGCCGCCGGCACGATCCTGCCGCTGATCCTGCTTTACGTCTGAATCCGATTTGGCGGGCAGCGCGACCTGCTCGATGGGGAAGCCGCGGGCGACGCGCATCGATCCGGTTGCCGTGAAATGCGCCTGATCGAATTCCAGAGGGAGGCCCGCTGCGTCGGTGGTTTCGCAACGTCCCGCGCGGCAGAGCGTACGATAGGTGGAGAAATAGATGGCGCCATGGTCGCGCGCGATCTGTTCGACTTGCCGGTCGAACGCTGGATCGGCCGCACTGCGGTAGCGATCGACCAGCCCCTTGTCGTCCCGCAGCATTGAAAGCGCCAGCAGCTTCGGCAGCGGCAGCCTATAGTGGATCACCGGTCCGGCCAGGACCACGTGAATGCCGCGCGCGCGCAGCCAATCGAGCGTCTGAACCAGCGCGGGGAGATCCTGTTGGCTCCAATTTGCCGCCAAGATCACCCAGTCGATCCGCCGCTTTCCAAGATAGTTCTCGAAGACGTCCCGCATCATCGCGGCGCAGCGACTCTCCGCGAGCGGCTGCTGCTTCAGCACGGGCTTGCAGCCGGCGAACGCATATTGAAGGATGTTGAGCTGCGGATAAAGATTGTGCAGCCCGTACCACAAATGGGCGGAATGGCTGTCGCCCATCAGCAGGATATTGCGGTTGTTCGGATCGCGTCGATCGCGGCAGAACGCCACATCATAGTCTCGCGTCGGCATCGCCTTGGTCAGGAAGCAGCGATCCTTTTGCGACGGCGTGGCCTTGAGTGGATGGAGCATATCGGCCACGCGCACGACTTGCGGCGGATAGCGGCTGGGCCAGCCTTTGCTTGCCACCAGCGCGGTGCCAGCGGCAACGATCAACGCCGCCGAGACCGCCGTACCGAGCAGGATCGAGCGGCCCTTGATGGCGGGATCACGCCAAGGACGTTCGATGACCCGCCACGAGAACCACGCCAGCGCCACCGAAAGGAGGAAGGCTCCAAGCTGGAGCGCGTGAGACAGTTCCGGCGTCGGCACTCCTTCCTTGAGCAGCACGATCAGCGGCCAGTGCCAGAGATAAAGCGAGTAGGAGATCAACCCGAAGAACACGAGCGGGCGCAGCGAGAGACCCTGCCGCGATATGCTCCCGCCATGCGCACCGGCGGTCAGCAGGATGGCCGTGCCCAGGCAGGGGGGCAACGCCGCCAGCCCCGGAAACGGCGTATCGGGCGTATAGAGCAGGATCGGCAGCCCGATCAAAAGGAGCGCGATCGCCGAGAGCGCCTCGCGCACGCCGCGCCGATCGAGCAGTGCCAGCCGCGTTTCCACCGCGAGCACGCCCAGCAGCAACTCCCACAGCCGGGTCGGCAGCAGATAGAAGGTTGCTTCCTGCTGATCATATATGCCCCACGCCCCCGCGACACTGGCGGCGAAGGAAAGGAGCGCCAGTCCGCCGAGCACGATCTGGATCGTCCTCCGGCTGCGCCGCCCGACCAGAAACATCAGGAATGGGAAGATCAGATAATATTGCTCCTCGACAGCCAGCGACCAGGTGTGGAGCAGCGGCTTGGTCGCGGCCGGCGCCTCGAAATAGCCCGCCGTCAGCCAGAAGAAGAAGTTGGAAACCGAAAGCATCGCCGCGATGAGGCTGTTGCCATATTCGCGCAGCGGATAGGGCAGGGCGACCACGCACATCGCGGCAGTGGTGACAGCGAGCGTGACGACAAGCGCCGGAACGATGCGGCGGAAACGGCGGATATAAAAAGCGGACGCCGAATAGGTGCCGCGGTGGATCTGATCGAGAACGATCCCTCCGATCAGGTAACCCGAGATGACGAAGAAGATGTCGACACCGACATAGCCGCCCGCAAACCGCTCGATTCCAAGATGGCACAACACGATCGGCAGCACGGCAAGCGCGCGCAGCCCGTCTATGTCCGGACGATAGTTTCGCGACGCACGCTGATCGCGTCCTTGGGTGAAAGGATCGCCGGCCGGCTGGCCGTCTCCCGTCGCTATTGTGGCGCGGGCATTAACTTCCCCCACGTCTGCTGCCCCGTTGCGGCTATGCAATGATGATATCCGTCACCCCTGAACGACAGCGCACAATTGCCCGCAAACGGCGCGTCTGGCAATGCTGCAAAA
>CBFRWL010000188.1:0-4807 GCA_965727025.1 uncultured Sphingomonas sp. | reverse complement strand
ACCTTCTTTCGCATCGCCGATGCGTGGCGCCTAAGCGAGAATGAGCAGATGCGAATTCTAGGCCTCGATAGCCGCTCGACGCTCCAGAACTGGAAGCGTGGCGCGGTGTCGGTCATCCCGAAGGATGCACTGGAGCGAATTTCCTATGTAATGGGCATCTACAAGGGGTTGCAGACCCTGTTGCCGCAAACCGCTGATGAATGGGTAAGGAAACCCAACAAGGCGCAAATCTTCGGCGGCAAGTCGGCGCTCGATCGCATGGTGTCGGGCAATGTCGCCGATCTTTATGTCGTGCGGCAATATGTCGATGGCCAGCGTGGCTGACTCGTGGAAATACCGCTCGCCGCCATCATATGGCATCCCTGTTATCGCATCA
The DNA here is from genome assembly GCA_965727025.1 of uncultured Sphingomonas sp. Classification (GTDB taxonomy): domain Bacteria; phylum Pseudomonadota; class Alphaproteobacteria; order Sphingomonadales; family Sphingomonadaceae; genus CANJQJ01. Next base: position 4,431 of record CBFRWL010000188.1, on the reverse strand, counting down.
TCCCAAGCCGCTTTCCGCCGGTCGGCCTGTTCGACAAGGTCGCCGATCCAGCTGACCTAGAAGCCGTCTACCGGATCGAGGCGATGACCAATGACCGGCTGCGTGAGGAAGCAGGCGAATTGTCGCTCGTGCCGCCTGAAGACCGCGTGTCCGGACCCGGCACGACCGCGATCATGGCCGCCTTCACTCATCTCAATCCTGAGGGTTCGCGCTTCACGGACGGCAGCTATGGCGTCTTCTATGCCGGGCTGACGTTGGACACCGCGATCGAGGAAACAAAGCATCACCGCGCGCTGTTCCTGAGGGCAACAGACGAGCCCGCGCAGGAAATCGACATGCGGGTCTATGCCGTCGACCTCGATGCCGGTCTTTATGACATTCGCGGCATGCGCGACGGACGGGACGAGCTGCACGATCCCGACAGCTATGCCGCTTCGCAGAGCTTTGCGCTTAAGCTGCGCGAAGAAGGATCGGATGGCATTGTCTATCAGAGCGTACGTCACCAAGGCGGAGAATGCGCGGCGGTCTTTCGTCCGCGCCTGCTGACCAATTGCCGCCAGGAACGGCATCTCTGCTATGTATGGGACGGGAGCAGCATCAGTACAGTTTATGAGAAGAAGGCCCTCGGAAGCTAAACCCGCAGCTGGGGCCGCCTGTCACGAAATCTCCGGTCCCAGCCGTCGGCCACGCATAGAGTCAGGATAGCCGCTTAATCCGGATTGTCATCCTGTCCCCATAAAACCAATAGAATCGGCATAACAAAAGCACGTAATTCCTGAGGCACACGTGCCATCGTTTCCGCTTCATGCTGGGCGATCAGCGCCCGCACATCGACCAGCAACTGTTCTCCGGAAGGGGTTAGCGACAACTCTTGTGAACGCCCGCTGATCTGACGACGAGCCAACAGGCCACGCGCTTCCAGCTTTGCGGTCAAAGGAGCCATATTGGCTCTTTTGATGCCCAAAATCCGTCCCGCTTCGCTTTGCGTCAGGCCCCCGCGTGACCCAATCAACAAAATCAGGCTGGCTTCCGTAGCGCGCAAATCAAGTGCGCCGAGATGATCGTTCAGCCGCTTCATCGTCGCGATCGACGCACGACGCAGCACGTAGCCGGGTAAGTGGATCAAAGGGTCGGTCATCATCCCTACCATAAAGATAGTTGTTGCAACGGGCAATGAAGATTGTTATGTCATATAACATAACAGTTCGCATATATCGAACCATGACAGGAAAAAGCGATGGCTGAGCGTACCGAAGAAGAAACAGTCGCGTTTAACGTCGAGAACGGCATTGCCTGGGTAAAGTTCAACCGCCCGGAAAAGCGCAATTGCATGAGTCCCAAGCTTAACCGGCAAATGAAAAAGGTACTCGAAGAGCTCGAATTTCGAGAGGATGTTCGCGTATTGGTGCTTACTGGCGAAGGCAAAGCCTGGTCAGCGGGAATGGATTTACAGGAATATTTCCGCGAAAATGAGGAAAAAGGCCTGTGGGCTGTGCGCAAGGCCCAGCGCGAATCCTATGGCTGGTTTGAACGTCTGCGCTGGTATGAAAAGCCGACCATCGCCATGATCAACGGCTGGTGCTTTGGCGGCGGTTATGGGCCTCTATTTGCTTGCGACATTGCAATTGCCGCAGAGGATGCGCAATTCGGCTTGTCCGAAATCAACTGGGGCATTTTGCCGGGCGGCGGTGCGTCAAAGGTCGCACAGGAACTGATGCCGTTCCGCAAGGCCATGTACCACGCGATGATGGGTGAAAACCTGACTGGAAAGCAAGCCGAAGAACAAGGCCTGATCACCGAAGCTGTGCCTGCTGACCAGTTGCTTGAGCGCGTGACCGCTATTGCCGAAGCCTTGAAGAAAAAGGACGGGCATGCCTTGCGTGCTACGAAATGGACAATGCGTCGTATGGCCGACATGACTTATGACAATGCGCTGGATTACCAAATCCGGGCGCAAGAGGCGCTGCATAGTTTTGGCGGAACCGAAGCGCGTAAAGAAGCGACCCGTCAGTTCCTGGACGAAAAGTCGTTCAAGCCAGGTCTTGGCACTTTCGACACGTCGAAAGTTTCCCGCTGATTACTGCGAAACGTAAAAAGTCTCGTACAGGACAAGAGCATGCTGACGCCCCGACTGACGGCAACTCAGATAGGCCGGTTGATCCGGCCAACGTCCGTTGCCGTTGTTGGCGCGTCAGATAAGCCCGGAGCGCTTGGCACCACGCTGCTTTCCAATCTTGATAAAAATGCTTTCCGCGGGGCTATTTATCCGATCAATCCCAATCGAGAAACTTTGGGGGGCCGCAATTGCCTCAAATCAGTGGCGGAATTGCCCGAAGGCGTGGATTGCGCCGTTCTGGCCATTCCCCGCGCCTTCGTTCTGGATGCCGTGCGTGGCCTTGCTGAACGCAGGGTCGGTGCAGTTGTCATCTATTCGGCCGGATTTGCCGAAGGCGGGGAAGAAGGCCTGGCAGAACAGCGTGAAATCGCCCAGATCGCGCAAGCTAATGGCATGGTGATCGAAGGGCCGAATTGTCTTGGCTGTGTCAATTATGTCGACAAAGTTCCGTTGACCTTTGTGGAAACATTGTGCCGCCAACCCTCAGGCACGGCGGTTGCTGTTGTTTCGCAATCGGGCGCGATGGCGGCGGTTTTAGCCACCACGCTGCTCGCCCGCGATGTACCCGTGTCCTACACAGTTTCGACTGGCAACGAGGCCGCCAGCGGAGTTGAAGATTATGTGAATTGGCTGGTTGACGATCCCCACACCAAGGTTGTGGCGATGATTGTCGAGCAGTTTCGTAATCCGAAAGCTTTTCTCGCCGCAGCGCGCGCGTTGCGCAAGGCCGGCAAGCTCGTGGTTCTACTCCATCCCGGAACGTCAAGCGCGGCCCGCGAAAGTGCAGCGACCCATACAGGGGCGATGGCAGGGGATTACAAAGTTATGCGCGCCTATGTAGAGCGCGCAGGCGTTGTATTTGCCGAAACGCTTGAGGAACTGGGCGACATCAGCGAAATCGCTGTTCGAACGCCGGCTTTGCCTAAGGCGGGCACTGCAGTCATTGGGGAATCGGGTGCGTTCAAGGCATTGACTCTTGATCTGGCAGAACAGCTTGGCCTGCCGTTGGCGGAGTTGGGCGATGACGATAGCCCTGCACTACGTACTGCGTTGCCGGATTTTGTTCCGGTTTCCAATCCGCTCGACATAACCGCGCAGGGCCTGTCGCAGCCATCCATTTATACCGACACCATAACGGCGATGCTCGACGATGATCGTGTCGGCTGTGTCGTTGCAGCGATCATTCAATCCGATCCTTTCACCTGCACTATAAAATTTCCGCCGATCATGGCAGCGCTGGCGGGACGCAGCATTACCAAGCCCGTGATTTTTGCAGGGCTTGACGAGGGCGCTGATGTGCCGCCGGAGCGGATTGCCGCGCTGCGTGAAGCGGGCATTGCCTGGCTGCCATCTACGGAACGCTGTTTTCGGGCGATTGCCCGGCTAACGGCATTGTCGATGCGCGACCTTCCGGACAGCAGCATTGAGCCGCTGCCTATCGACTCCTTGGCTGATCATCATGGAATAATCCCCGAATATAAGGCCAAGGCGTTGCTGGCATCGCAGGGCATTATTTTCCCCTCTGGCCGTTTCGCGGCGACTGCAGACGAGGCCATCACCGCAGCCAACGCTATTGGCTATCCGGTAGCCATGAAAGCGCAGGCCGCTGCTTTGGGCCATAAAAGCGACGCTGGGGGCGTGATCCTGGAACTAGCCGATGCTGGCGCGGTCCGAGCGGCCTTTGACCGTATCTATGCCAATGTCGCCAGCTATTCTGCTGCGATCCAGCTTGATGGCGTGCTGATCGAGGCAATGGGCAGCATGGGTACGGAAATGATTATCGGCGCGAAGAATGACCCTGAATGGGGCCCCGTTATCCTGGCTGGCTTCGGCGGCGTTACAGCGGAAATTCTTCAGGATGTCTGCCTGATCACGCCCGACATGGGCGAGCAACAGGTCATTGACAAACTGCTGTCCTTGAAACAGGCGCCGCTTTTGACAGGATGGCGCGGCTCCCCAGCGCTTGATCTTTCGGCGCTGGCAAAATTGATTATTCGCACCGGGCAGATCATGATCGGCAATCCTGAAATTCAGGAAATCGATTTGAACCCCGTTATCCTGCATCCGGTGGACGAAGGAGTGGTCCCTCTGGACGCGTTAATGCTGGTTGCTTGAGACATCGCGACCTTGGCTTGCGCCAACATCGCGCGGCGCCGATCTGTTAAATTCAGCGCCTGTTTACCGCCATCCGTCGGCGATTTCCCGCGCACTGATAATGCACGGTCCTGAAGCCAATTGACTATCGCCATAGTCTTGCGCGATCCATCCGCATCCGCCGTGCCAGATCGGTCTGGCAATATTCGGATAATCATCAT
>CBFRWL010000187.1:0-4903 GCA_965727025.1 uncultured Sphingomonas sp. | reverse complement strand
TGGTGGACAGGGCTGGATTCGAACCAGCGTACGCTCACGCGGGCAGATTTACAGTCTGCTGCCTTTAACCACTCGGCCACCTGTCCAGAAGGCGAGGCGCGCTCCATGGCGAACCGGGGCGAACCTGTCAACGCCATGCGCATTGTCTCTCCGCGATTGCGCAACATGCTTGCGTCGCGAAGCTGCGCGTGGAAAATCGTGGCGATGCGGAGGGGCTTCAAACCGTCGGCCGGGCCGGCCAATCGAATGCGTTTCTGGGGGCGCCACGCCGTTCTGGCGGCGCTTGCCAATCCAGAACGAAATGTGCGGCGTATCTGGGGCACCCGCGACGCGCTGACGGCGCTCGATTTGCCACCAGTGTTGCCAGTGACCTATGCCGACGTCAGCGATCTTGCCCGGATGGTCCCACACGATGCGCCGCATCAGGGGATCGTCGCCGAGGTCGATCCGCTGCCGGACATTTGGCTGGGCGATCTGCTGGAGGCCGGCGCACGGGACCAGCGGCCGCTCGTCATTCTCGATCAAGTCACCGATCCCCATAATGTCGGTGCGGTGCTCCGCTCTGCTGCAGCGTTCGACGCGTTGGGGCTGGTCACGCAAGACCGCCATTCGCCTCCGGAATCCGGAGCGCTTGCGCGTGCCGCATCGGGGGCGCTGGAACTGGTGCCATGGGTTCGTGTCGTCAATCTGGCACGGGCGCTGGACGAGATCGCGGAGGCGGGCTTTTGGAGGATAGGCCTGAGCGGTCATGCGAGCCAAACGTTGACGCAAGCGATGGGCAAAGCACGGGTGGCACTGGTGCTTGGCTCGGAAGGCGAAGGCATGCGTCCGAATACGGAGGCGCACTGCGATGATTTGGCCAAGCTGCCGATCAGCCATCGGGTCGAAAGCCTCAACATTTCCAATGCCGCCGCTATTGCGCTCTATGCCGCCGCGACCCGTTCGGCCGAGGGAAGCTGATGCGGTTATGGACCAGAATCGGATCAGCCCTGTTGCTGCCTCTGCTGCTGGCGGGCTGCCTGCTCGTTCCCGGCAAATTCTCGTCAAGCCTGACCATACACGCCGATCGGACGTTCGCTTTCACCTATAGAGGCGAGCTTATCGCCAGCGAGCCCGCCGCGGGCGCCGCAGATGCGATGCCTGACGCCATGGCATCCCCGGATAACGCCGCCGATGCGGAGAGCAAGGCGCTGGACAAGGCAGCGAAGCTGAAGGAACGGGAGGAGAAGAACCGCGCAATTGCAACCGCGCTGTCAAGGGAACGGGGCTACCGATCGGTAAGTTATCGTGGAAACGGAATCTTCGACGTGGATTATGCCATAGAGGGCATTCTGACCACGAATTTCGTCTTCCCATTCAACAGTGATGCCGAGGCGATGCTGCCGTTCATCGCCGTTGAGGTGCGCAAGGACGGCACCGTGCGGATGCGCGCGCCGGCCTTTGGCCGCTCGGCGGGTCAGAGCGCGACTGCGCCGTCGCTCCCGATGATGAACGATCCGAGCGATCGCGCCGAAGGGAGCTTCACGCTGGTGACTGATGCCGAGATCATCGCGCAGAATCAGGAAGCCGGCGCTCGTTCAGCAGGATCGAATAAGATAATGGTCTGGACCGTCGGCAAGATAAAACAGGATGCGCCGACGGCGGTTCTCAAAATGCGAAACTAGCCGCTGATCAATCCTCGGGTGCGATCGTTACGGTCAGTCCGTCCAGTTGTGCCGTAAACGGAATCTGACAGGACAGGCGCGATTGGTCATTGCGATGATCCGAACTGTCGAGCAGATCATTTTCGTCTTCGCTCATGGCCGGAATCTTGTCGAGGAACGCCGGATCAACATGGACGTGGCAGGTGGCACAGGAGCAGCATCCGCCACACAGCGCGAGCAGTTCATCGATGCCGCCGTCCCTGATGATTTCCATCACGGACAGCCCTTCCTCGCCCTCGAGAACAATTTGTTCGCCTTCACGCGTAATCACGTTGACCTTGGCCACTATCTTCTCCGCTTCCCTTACGGCCCGCGCTATGCACAGGTTGCCGGTAGCTTGCAACGCCGATGATCAACGAGGGCGAATTGGGACTGACCAAGGATCAATTGCTAACCGCACTGGATGCTCTCGCTGCAACAGAGCCAGCCATAGCCGCGAGCCTCACGCGCATCGGCTATCCGGAGCCGCGCATCAGAGAGCCGGGCTACGAAACGCTGTTGCGGACCATTGTCGGCCAGCAGGTGAGCGTGGCGGCAGCGGCTTCGATTTGGCGCAAGCTCGAAGCTGCCGTCGGCAAGGACATCGCGCCGGATGCGTTACTCAATGCACCCGACGAGAGCTTGCGCGCAGCAGGACTTTCGCGACAGAAAGCCAGCTACGCGCGCAGCCTCGCGGAAGAGGTTTCGTCAGGCCGGCTTGATCTGAATGCGCTTCCGCGGGACGATGAAGAAGCGATCGACGCGCTGACCCTGGTCAAGGGAATCGGCCGCTGGTCGGCCGAGATCTATCTGTTGTTCGCCGAAGGACGGCCGGACATATGGCCTGCCGGCGATCTCGCCGTTCAGGTGGCACTGGGTCGCCTCAAGGGACTCGCGGAGCGTCCGAACGAGAAGCTGACGCGCGCGCTGGCCGAAGACTGGCGACCGCATCGCGGCGCCGCAGCGATCTTCCTCTGGCACCATTACGGGAATGACAAGAATCCCGTGTAACTGGAATGTTCTTTCTTTGTTCTCATGATTCGATTAAATTGCGGGCATGCAAACGGCTCCTCCTTCGCGCGGTGCGACGCGCAATGACCAGGCCGCCCGCTTCAATCTGGCGTCACGCGAGGAAGATGGCGACTGGCGCGACGCGCGGGAGGATGTGGACGGGGAGCTGCCGCCGGTTCGCACGACCGTAACCGTCGAGCGCCCGCGCACGATCATCACCCGGAACAATTCGCCCGACATCGCCTTCGATCGCTCGATCAATGCCTATCGCGGCTGTGAACATGGCTGCATCTATTGCTTTGCCCGGCCGACGCATGCCTATCACGATCTCTCGCCCGGCATCGATTTCGAGACGAAGCTTTTCGCCAAGCCCGCAGCGCCTGAATTGCTGAGGACGGAGCTGGCGAAGCCGGGCTATGTCCCCTCCCCGATCGCGATGGGTACCAACACCGATCCTTATCAGCCGATCGAGAGGGAATGGCGGATCACGCGACAGTGCCTGGAGGTGCTTCGCGAAACCCGCCATCCGGTAACGATCACGACCAAATCCGCCCGCGTGACGCGGGATCTCGATCTGCTCGCGGATATGGCGGCGGATGGGCTTGTCATGGTGGCCTTGTCGGTGACTTCGCTCGATCCAAGAACTGCCAGAAGGCTGGAGCCGCGCGCGTCAGCCCCAGCCAAACGGGTTGCCGCGATCGAAGCGCTCGCGAAGGCAGGCGTTCCAGTCTGTGCGTCGCTGGCGCCGGTGATCCCCGCGATCACTGATCATGAGATCGAGCACATTGTAGAAACAGTTGCAGCCGCGGGAGCAAGGGCCGCTTTCTTCCTGCCGGTGCGCCTTCCCTTTGAGGTGGCGCCGCTCTTCAAGGCATGGCTCGAGGCGCATCATCCCGACCGCGCCGGGAAGGTGATGAATATCATCAAGTCGATCCGCGAAGGCCGAGAGAATGATCCCAACTTCTTCACGCGAATGCGCGGCAGCGGTCCTTGGGCGGATCTGCTGCGTCAGCGCTTCAACGCGGCCTGCCGGCGATCTGGACTCAACCAGGAGAGGATCGTGCTGAGAACCGATCTTTTCCGCGCGCCGGAAGGGGCGCAGCTCAAGCTGTTTTAGGCGTTGAGCCTGATCCAGACCGGAACATGATCGCTCGCCTTTTCACGGCCGCGGACGTGCCGCTCTATGCCGGCATCTGCGAGCCGATCGGCCGCAGCCGGGGACAAGAGCAGGTGATCGATGCGAAAACCCGCGTCGCGTTGCCACGCGCCGGCTTGATAATCCCAGAATGTATAGGCGGCCCCTTCCGGCTGGCGCGCGCGGATTGCATCGGTCCAGCCCATATATAGCAGGCGGCGAAACGCGGCCCGGCTTTCTGGCTGCGAGAGCGCATCGCTGGCCATGGCGGTCGGCGAAAACACGTCGTCATGCAGGTCGGTTGGAATGACATTGTAATCGCCCGCCAGCACCACCGGGGCTTCACATTCCCTCAGCGCCGCGGCCCTGGCAATCAGCCGTTCCATCCAAGCCAGCTTGTAATCGAATTTAGGACCGGGCTGCGGATTGCCGTTCGGGAGGTAGATCGAAGCCACGATCACACCGTTGATTTCAGCCTCCAGATAGCGGCTGTGACTGTCATCGACGTCACCGGGCAGCCCGCGCTGGCGCTCGACCGGATCGGCCTGGCGCGCCAGGATAGCGACCCCGTTGAAGCCCTTTTGCCCATGCCACACCGCGCCATAGCCCGCGCTTTTCAGATCGGCTTCGGGGAAGCTGTCATCGGAACATTTCAGCTCCTGAAGACAGACCACGTCCGGCTGCGCCTCTTCAAGCCATTCGAGCAGACGCGGCAGGCGGGCCTTGATGCCGTTGACGTTGAAAGTTGCGATCTTCACCGAAAATGGGCGTCAGACGGAGAAGCTGGAACCACATCCACATCCGGACGCGGCATTGGGATTGGTGACCCGGAACGCAGCGCCGCCCAACGATTCAACGAAATCCACGGTAGCGCCCCGCACCAGATCAAGGCTGATCGGATCCACTACCAAAGTAACACCATCACGGCTCGCCGAGATATCTTCGCCGGTCACTTCATCGGCAAGACCGAAGACATATTGGAAGCCGGCACAGCCGCCACCATCGACAGAAAGACGAAGAATCGCAGGCTTGCCTTGACGATCGGCGATCGCAGCCACGCGCTTGGCCGCAGCGG
>CBFRWL010000186.1:0-4907 GCA_965727025.1 uncultured Sphingomonas sp. | reverse complement strand
CACGAAATTCCGGTCCAACGTGCGCTCGGACGTCAGCGGAACGCCGCTGCCTATCCTCTATTTCGCTTATACTCCCGGCTGGGGCGGCCCGCAGAACAACAATCAGCCCGCGATCGACCAATTCACCGAGGAGCTTCAGTTGTCCGGATCGATCGCCAACAAAGCATTGAGTTGGAATGTTGGCGGTTATTATCAGAAGAACACGCCGGTTCACACGCTGCAGAGCCTTATCGCGTTCGGCGGGCCCGCCGTCCTCACCGATCGTGGCGACAACCTGCGCAGCCTGGCCGGCTTCGCCCAGGGAACGTTGGACGCCGGCGCTCTCGCCACGGCGCTGCAAGGGCTCCAACTGACAGTGGGCTATCGCTACAGCCGTGATCGCCGCCGTGACTATGTCGATTCCTACGTCATGACGGGTGCGTCGTTCGACACCGGTGGTGCCTGTGCGCTGACCACCGGTTCCTTCCCAAATTGCCGCCTAGACTATGCACGCCGTTTTTCCGCGGGAACCTACACGGCCGCCATGCAGTATCAGATCTCGCCGTCCACGATGATCTATGCCACCGCGCGGAGCGGCTTCAAGAGCGGCGGGTTCAACCTCGGCGCACCGCCCAGCGCCGGTTTCGCCGCGTTCGAGCCGGAGAAGGTCAAGGACATTGAGGCGGGCATCAAATCCAGTTTCAAACTGGGTGACGTGGCACTGCGCTTCAGTCTGGCCGCGTTCCGCGACAGATATACGAACATCCAGCGCCCGTTGCTTCAGAATTTTGGCGGTGTCGTTTCGACCTATGTCGTCAATGCCACCAAAGCTACGATCAAGGGCGTCGAGACTCAGTGGGGTGTGCAGCTGCCGTTCGGCCTCTCGCTCACCGGCAGCTATTCCTATACGGACTCGAAATATGGCAGTTTCGTCACCACCCAGGGCGATTTTACAGGCTTTCCCCTGCCATACACCCCGAAGCACAAGTTCAGCCTCGCAGGCGATTATGAAGTGCCGCTGGGCGATGACCGAGGCACTGCGCAGTTCGGTGTGAGCTACACCTATCAGAGCAGCTACCGTAATCTCGACGTCCTCGATCCAGACGTGCGCATCCCGAGCTATGGCCTGCTCAATCTGAGCGCCGGCTGGAAGGAGGTCATGGGCTCGCGCTTCGATGTCGAGCTTTATGCACGCAACGTGACAAACAAGCTCTATATCATCGGTAAAGGCAACTATTACTACAGCCTGGGCTTTACGACTAACGTATACGGCGAACCTTGTATGCTAGGCGGCACGCTCACTTACCATTTTGGAAAGTGAGCGAGGCCGCAAAGCGGAGAGGACATATGCAAACGAAAGTAGCTATCATCACGGGGTCGGGTAGCGGTATTGGCCTGGCCACCGCGAAGCAGCTGTTCGACTTGGATTTCGCAATTGTCGGCGTGGGACGGGACGCGGCGAAGCTGACATAGCGGTCGTTCGAACTCCGGCCCAAAGGTCAAAACCAGTCACTCGTTCATTTAAGCCTCATTGGAAGGCCTGCTGCAACGAAGGTCACTTCCCCGCACGCGGCGGCAAGTGCCTGGTTCAATCGTCCCGCTTCATCGCGGAAAAGACGCGCCAGCGCGTTTTCTGGTACAATACCAAGACCCACCTCATTTGCCACCAGCGCGATCGGCACCGGGCAGTGGGCGAGGGCGTCCAGCAACGCAGATGATGCGGCGGCAATATCCTGTTGCGCCAGCATGAGGTTCGACAGCCACAGGCTCAGACAATCGACAAGAATGGCGTCGCAGCAAGCCCCTGTTTGCCGGATGGCGCCGGGCAGATCGATAGGCGCTTCGGCTGTGTCCCAGCACCCTCCGCGATCAGCTTGGTGCCGTGCGATGCGGTCCTCCATTTCTGCGTCGAGAGCCTGGGCGGTGGCAATATAGACGAGCCGTTCCCCCACGGCCTCGATCCGGTGTTGAGCGTAGCGGCTCTTGCCCGAACGCGCGCCACCCAGGACAAGCAGGCTGTTCATGCACGCACCCCCTGCGCCAAGGCCAGCAGCCCTGCGATGTCGAGATGGCGTTCCAGCTCCGCCGCCAGTTCATCGAGCGCGGCATCCACGGTCACGGCATGATCCAAGCCGTCCGATCTTGCCCCGATGCGGGCCAGCAGGGCCGCGCGAAGGCCGGGAGCCGCAAATAGTCCGTGGCAATAGGTGCCCAACACGCGCCCATCAGGGCTGATCGCGCCGTCGAGCCGACCGTCGTCAAGGCGCGCGAAAGGTGTGGCAGCGCCGCCCCTTGGCGTCTCGCCCATATGCATCTCATATCCGTCGAACCTGGCCCCAAGAGCCGTTCCAGTCACGTAACGGAGCGTCTTTTCAGGCGTGAGGCGCGTCTCTCCATCGATCAGACCCAATCCCGCGATTTCACGCGCGGTGCCTTCAATGCCCAACGGGTCCGCGATGCGTCGCCCAAGCATCTGGTAGCCGCCGCAAATACCCAGCACTATGCCGCCGCGTCGGTGATGGGCGAGGATGTCGATGTCCCAGCCCTGCGCACGCAGAAAGCTCATGTCGGGAATTGTGGCCTTGGACCCGGGCAGCACGATCATCGCAGCCTCGCCAGGGATGGGCGTTCCGGGCGGGATCATGGCCAGCTCGATCTCGGGCTCAGCCTTCAACGGATCGAGATCGTCGAAGTTGGAGATACGCGGCAGGATCGGACAGGCCACCAGTTTCTTGCCGGGTACAGTGCCTAGCCGGCCTTCGAGAATGACGGCGTCCTCGCTTGGCAGGCGGACGGTTGCCGCGATCCAGGGCACCAGCCCGAACCCTCGCCAGCCCGTCAACTCCTCGATAGATGCATAGCCATCCGCGAACAGCGCCGGATCGCCGCGAAACTTGTTGACGATGAAGCCGCGGATCATCGCCGCATCAGCGGCGTCAAGTACCGCGCGCGTGCCTACCAGCGAGGCGATGACCCCGCCCCGGTCAATGTCGCCCGCCAGCACCACCGGTACATTCGCCGCGCGGGCAAAGCCCATATTGGCGATATCGCCGTCGCGCAGGTTGATCTCGGCAGGCGATCCCGCCCCCTCGACCACGACGATATCGCACCGCGCCGACAGGCGCCGCCAGCTTTCCAGCACATCGGGCAGGAGGCTGCGTCGCCTCTCGCGAAAATTGGCGCTGCCCAGCGTGCCGCGCACCCGGCCGTGGACGACAAGCTGCGACGTCATGTCCGCCTGCGGTTTGAGCAGGACCGGATTCATGTCGGTATGCGGCTCTGCGCGGGCGGCGATTGCCTGCAAGGCCTGGGCCCGTCCGATCTCGCCGCCATCCACCGTGACGGCGGCGTTGTTCGACATATTCTGCGGCTTGAACGGCGATACGCGGATACCGCGATTGGTGAAAGCGCGGCACAGCCCCGCAACCAGCACCGACTTGCCGACGTCCGAGCCGGTTCCCTGCACCATCAAAGCGCCCACGCTATTCCTCCCGCGATTAGCCACAGCAGTGCGCATGCCCGCAAAAATATCGCTCGCGCCGTGCGCATGGATTGTGTCGTGGGCGACGCGCCATCGCCAATCCATGGCTTGTCCCGCCACATCCCGTCATAGCTGACCGGCCCGGCCAGGCGCACGTTCAGGGCGCCGGCCATCGCGGCCTCAGGCCAGCCTGCGTTGGGCGAGGCGTGCCTGGCATGGTCGCGCCAGAGCACGCGCCAGCCTTTGCCAGCCGCGAGGCAGATCAGCACAGCGGACAAACGCGCCGGGATCAGGTTCAGTGCATCATCGCACCGTGCGGAAGCCCAGCCAAAGGCGCGTAGCGGTTCTTCCGGATGACCTATCAGACTGTCCGCGGTGCTCACCGCCTTGAACGCCCAGGCGCCGGGCAGGCCCAATAGCGTCAACCAAACCAGCGGCGCGACAATCCCGTCACAAAAGCTTTCCGCCAGACTTTCAATGGCGGCGCTGGCTACCCCCACCTCGTCCAATGATGCGGTATCGCGTCCGACGATAAGGCTCACGGCCCGGCGCGCGTCGGCAAGATCGCCGCTATCCTGTGCGGTAAGAACGGAGCGGTAGTGGTCCAGCAGGCTGCGCTGGGCGAACGCAGGCCATGCTGCGATCGCCACAAGCGGCCAGGCCCACGCGCCAGCCCCAAACCGAATGACGGTTTCGATCGCCCACGCAATCAACGCGCTGCCGCCTGCCAGCAGGACCAGCGTGATCACGCCGAGCGCGCGTTTCGCAATCTCCGGATGGCAGGGCCGGTTCCAGTGGCGTTCGCACGCAGCTATCGTGCGGGCAAAACCGCCGACCGGGTGGCCGACGCGGCTGTACAAATGGCGTGGCCAGCCAATAATTGTATCCAGCGCCAGCGCGGCAAGGGCTATCGGTTCAGCCATCGGAGAGCAGCTTGCCTAAGGCAGCATCAAGACGAGCCAGATCGGCATCGCCATCCGGCAGGCCGAACCGCAGGAGATTTGGGTGGGCGGCAAAAGGGCGGGCTAGGATGTGCTGGCTGGCGAGAGCAGTGAACAAGGCATGGGCGTGCTCCGTCTCGACCAGTCTGAACAGCGGACATTGGCCTTGCGCGACCAGACCGTGACGGGACAGCACAGCATCTAATCCGGCGGCTTGCGCCGGAAGCATGGCGCGCGTTGCGGAGATCCAGGTCTTGTCGGCATAGGCCACAGTGCCAAAGGTGAGCGCGGCCGAGCAGACCGGCCATTCGCCCAATAGACGACGCAGCGGCGCGAGAACATTTGACGGACCTAGCACAAAGCCAAGGCGCACCCCCGCCAGTCCGAAGAATTTGCCGAAGGACCGCAACACGATCAGCCGCCTGTCCTCCCGCACCATGTCAGCGATCGTCCAGTCCCGACGGCAATCGGCAAAAGCCTCATCGACGATCAGCCAGCCCGTTTCG
>CBFRWL010000185.1:0-4974 GCA_965727025.1 uncultured Sphingomonas sp. | reverse complement strand
GGCGGTGACGGGCTCGAACCGCCGACCCTCTCGGTGTAAACGAGATGCTCTACCAACTGAGCTAACCGCCCGGATCCGGAAACGGGCTTCTACGGCCATTATTCGGAATCGCAAGAGGGCTTAGGGTCGCTTGTAACTTTGCGCACGAGCTTCCATTGCCGCGCAATCCATTTTCGTGGCGGTGGAGAAGAACGAAAGTCGTGAAGCGTTGGACGATCTGTGCTCTTGCGCCCGCCCTGATCTGCTTGCGCGTCGCTAGCGCCGCTGCTGCCGGGGAGGGCATGATTGTCGTAACCGCGCCCGGCGGCGATCACGATCTCGACGATGCTGCCATTTTGAATGCTGCGGATGTCCGGCGCGGCGGAACACCCGATCTTCTTGCTGCAGTACGTACGCTTCCCGCTATTTCCTTCTCCGAAGCGCAGGACAATCCTTTCCAACCCAATCTTGTCTATCGCGGCTTCGTGGCATCACCATTGCAGGGCAATGCGCAGGGCCTCGCCATCTATCTCGACGGCGGTCGCTTCAATCAGCCATTTGGCGACACAGCGGACTTCGATCTCCTGCCCGATGTCGCGATCCAATCCATTGCGGTCAAGGATGCCGGCCCGGTCTATGGCTTGAACGCGTTGGGTGGGGCGATCGTGGTCGCGACCAAGACCGGCCGTGATACGCCGGGATTATCACTCTCGGCTGCGGGTGGAAATTACGGCGCGGCGGATGGCTCGGTCGAGGCCGGGTGGAAGCGCGGCGCGGCAAGCGCTTATGTTGCGCTTCAGGAGCGCCATGACGCCGGCTGGCGGCGGCATTCGCCGTCCGTTGTCTATAATGGTTTTGCGGATTTGGGCTGGGAGGCCGCGGGCGGCGGCGTTCACCTCAAGCTGCTCGGCGCGGACAGTGATCTGACCGGCAATGGCTCGGCTCCGGTCGAGCTGCTTGCCGCTGATCGCCGGGCGGTCTTCACCTATCCCGACATAACGCGCAATCGCTTCGCGCGGGCGAGCCTTCATCCATGGATGTCCTTGTCCGAACGGACGCGGGTCGAGGCCAGCTTTTATCTTCAGCGCCTGCGCCAACGCACGCTGAACGGCGATGCCGCCGACGTTGCATCCTGCGAGGACGGCACCCGCGAACGCCTGTTATGCCTCGAAGGCGCCGAGGGCGAGATGACAACGCTGACCGATCGCCAGGGCGCAGCTATTCCCGCTCTCGGGCTGGATGGCTATGGCATGCTCAACCGCAGCCGGACCCGGTCGAGCGCGGGCGGCGTTCTGATCCAGCTTGCGGATAAACGGCCGCTGCTCGCTGGCGACAATGATCTGATCATTGGCTTCAGCCATGATCGCAGCCGCACCCGCTTCGATTCCTCGACCGAGCTTGGCGTGCTGGAGGACGACCGCGGCGTTACCGGGCTTGGTCCGATCATCGATCAGGCGGACGGATCGATCACGCCCGTCTCGCTCGCTGCACGCACGCGCTATACCGGGCTGTTTCTGTCGGACGAGCTGCCGCTTGCCGAAGGCCTGACGGCGGAGATCGGCCTGCGGTACAACCATGCCAAGGTCCTTCTCGACGATCGGAACGGCACCGCCCTGAACGGGCGCCACAGCTTCGACCGGATCAATCCCGGCATCGAATTTGATTACAAGCTCGGCCGTTCGATCACGCTCCGAGCCGGCTATTCCGAGGCTGATCGTGCGCCGACGCCGGTCGAGCTTTCATGCGCCGGCCCGGATGCACCCTGCAGCCTCACCAACTTTTTCGTCGGCGATCCGCCGCTCAAGCAAGTCGTTGCACGAACTTGGGAGGCAGGCGCCTCAGGAAGGATGACGGGCCGATGGACGGTCCACTGGCTTCTCTCGGCCTGGCGCGCCACCAACAGTGACGATATCCAATTCATTGCCGCGGCGGTGCGTGGCCGCGCCTTCTTCGCCAATGTGGGCCAGACGCGGCGCCAGGGCCTCGACGCCAGTGCCGACATCTCGCGGGGGGCGTGGAGCGTGCATCTGGGCTATGCTTTCATCGATGCGCGCTTTCGTACGCCGTTCACCTTGAACAGTCCCGATAACCCGTCTGCCGTGAATGGCCTGATCGAAGTCGGGAAGGGCGATCGCCTGCCTGGCATACCGCGCCATCGCGGCACCGCCGGTGTTGAGTATGCAGGAAAGGACTTCGGCTTTGGCAGCGATATCGAGCTGCAATCCGGAACTTATCTGTTCGGAGACGAGGGCAATGAGCAGCCGAAGACCAAGCCGTTCGCGACCGTTGGCGTGCATGGCAGCGTGCGCCTGCTTGGCTCGCTTTGGCTGTTCGGCGAGGTCAGCAACCTGTTCGACAAGCGTTATGCTACGTTCGGGACCTTTTCGGAAACGGATGCCGTGGCGCTGAGCGAGGCGCCGGGCGCCAGCAATCCGCGTAGTCTAAGCCCCGGCGCGCCGCGCCGGTGGCGGGCCGGTCTCCGCACGCATCTTTAAGACGAGGAGCAGCGCAGCCCGGTTCGGGCTACTCCTCATCCTCGTCGCTGGGTTCCTCGTCGGCGGAGAGCGCTTCGTCCTCGTCGCCATCGAGTTGTCGATCGATTTCCTCGGAAATCAGGTCGAGCTGCTCGAAGCTCGCGACCAGCTCCAGGACCTCGCCGTCCTCATCCTCGATATGCAGTTCATAGCCATCGCCGGATGGGGTGATACTGAATAGGCTCAGCGCTTTGGCCATTGGGTCCTCCTTCACGAGCCACACCAAGCGAACGGCGCTAAGAGGAGTTCCAGGCCAGCGACGCCCGGCAGGAAAATTCTCAGATCGGGCCAGCGGTGATGCGCCGGGCGGCTCTCAGGAAAGCGAACACAGCTTCCGCGGCATCCTCCGACAAGGTGATGAAAATGCGCCTGCGGTCGACGGGATCGGCCATTCGCTCCAGCAAGCCTCGCCGCGTCATCTTGCCAATCTCGCGAAGCGCTGTCGTCGGTGGAACGGCGGCCGCGATGCACAGGCTCGATACCGAGACCTTAAGTCCCTCAAGCCGCGCCGCCGCGAGATCCAGCAGCATGTCCCATACCGGGTCTTGAAAGAGTTCGTCGCCAAAGAAACGGTCGCGCAGGCGGCGTGCCCGGATCATGGCACGGATGGCCGCGGCATCGATCGCCGGTTCGCTGCCATCGCGATCGCCTTCGGGCTGCGAAAGCGCGGCAAGCGTGCGCGCAATCCGGCCGACTTCCTCGCTGAGCTCGCGCAGCTTGACCGGGCGGGCCTCCGTGCTGACATCGTTCAGCGATCGGTCACGCGGCGCCAGCAGGCCAGCGATAGCTGAGGCCAGCGCATTGTGGTCGGGTTCGCAGAGCAGCTGCACATCGTCATGTTCCGCCGTGGCCACGGCCAAGTCGATCCGCTCGCGCGCGATCAACGCAATGCTGCGAAAGCGGTAGCTCTGAGCGCCCGTTTCGAGCGCCGCGAGGATGCTTTCCGCCTGTAATTCCGGCGCGCTACCGATGTCCGCGATCACGCCATCGGGCGCAGCCTGCTCGGCAATCCGATCGACTGCATCGGCCAAGTCCAGTACCGCGGCGATCCGGCCACCTGCGGTCGATACCACGGACGCGATCCAATCGCGCTGGTGAGGATCGTCAGAAAAAAGCAGGATCGAGGGTGCCGGCCCGTAATCAATATCTTGAAGTTGGTTTCTCAGGGCATGATGATCCTGCATCGCCGTTTCTCCTGATCATGATAACATCGCCGTCACCGCAGACCCGGGCCAAGCGAAAATAGCGCCGGAATGGAACCAATTCTTATTGCGACTAGCATGTTTCTACCAGATTGAACCGATTGGAACCCTTTCCGGGCAGTCCCGTTGGGAAGCTGATCCGTTCGGGAGGCAATATGTCGGGCAAATATTCTCAGCGCAACGAGCATGGACGTCATCGCATTGCTCAGGATGATCCGCTGGCGATCCGCGTGCTCAAGGATGAGCATCATATCTTTCGTAAGCTTTTCGATGACGTTGAAACCGCCGACGATGGCGAACTGCCGCGGATTGCGGCTGAGCTGTGCATGCGTCTGGCGGTTCATATGACGATAGAGGAGGAGATTCTTTATCCGGCGCTCAAGCCGGCGATTGGTGAGGATGAGGTGAATGAAGGCATTGTCGAACATGCCTCGGCCAAGAACCTCGTGGCCGAGATCGAGCAGCTCAACGGTACGGAAGAGCTTTACCGGGCCAAGCTTCACGTCCTCGGCGAGGAAACGATCCATCATATCGACGAAGAGGATGAAGAACTGTTCGTCGATGCAACCAAGGCGCACGCTGATGGCAAGATCGATCTGGAAGCGATTGGTGAACTCTTAAGGGCGCGACAGGCAGACCTCTACCAACAGATCGAGCAGACCGGCGAAATGGGCAAAACCTGCGAGGCCGACGCTGAAGAGGTGGAAACGATCTGAGTCCGGATCATCCGCTCCCGCGGATGATGATCCGGATTTCAGCCGCTGCTTTTCTTGTCGTCGGCCTTACTACGCTGACGTGAATAGAGCAGGGCGGCTGCCACCGCCGCTGAGCCAATGCCGATGCCGACCCCCACCCATTTTGCGGCTTTCACCATTTCCGGCTTCTTGAGCGCGCTGACCGCGGCCACCGCGCCGATCGCGGCGGGGCCTTCGCTTGGCGGGGTGTCGGTTTCGTCAGCCATCAGTGCGCCATGGCCTTGACGATGTCTTCGACCATCTTCTTGGCGTCAGCGAGCAGCATCATGGTGTTGTCCATGTAGAACACGTCATTGTCGACGCCGGCATAACCCACACCGCCCATCGAGCGTTTCACGAACAGGACGGTCTTGGCCTTTTCCACGTCGAGCACCGGCATGCCGTAGATGGGTGAGGTCTTGTCGGTCTTCGCGGCCGGGTTGGTGACGTCGTTGGCGCCGATGACGAACGCGACGTCGGTCTGCGCGAACTCGGAGTTGATGTCCTCGAGCTCGAACACCTCGT
>CBFRWL010000184.1:0-4976 GCA_965727025.1 uncultured Sphingomonas sp. | reverse complement strand
CAGATGGGTCTGCGGAACTTGCACGGGATACGGAAATGGCGGCATGGACCTGGCCGTCTGGCGCCTGGATAGGAACTGCCACGCAGACTAACCCCTCCGCGATCTCACCCTCGTCGGTTGCGTAGCCTCGGGCCCTGACCCGTTCCAACTCATCCTCCAGTTGGCATGGATCGGTTATCGTTCGGCTCGTCAGCGCCACGAACGGCCCCCCGGCGAGGTAGGCCCGGCGCTGGGCTTCGGGCAGGTGGGCAAGCAGGACTTTGCCGATTCCCGAGCAATAAGCTTCGAGCTGCATTCCCACTTGCGTGAACAACGAACCCGCCCCCTCTCCGGTCTTGATCCGGTAAGTAACCATCTCGTTTTCGAACGTGCCCAATTGCACGACGCAGCCAGTCGCTACCGCCAGTTCGTGCAGCTGCGATGCCGCGATATTGACGATCACCTGGCGCACGTCCAACCGATGCACAAGGCCGAGCAGCCGTGGCCCGGGAATGTAGCGCCCACGATCCGACACGCCCAGGTATCCGGCCGCGACGAGCGAAACCACCTGTCGATGCGCAGTAGCCGGTGGAACGCTGTTGGCGCGCGCAAGAGCGGCTATGCTCGATTGCCCCCCATCGGCAATCACGGCTTCAAGCAGCGCAAGCGTACGACTAAGCGCCGCGATAGGAGGCGTACCTTTTCTCACCATGTGAGATGATGATGCCGGGCCAAGCTATATTCAAGCCCTATGTGAAGCTAGTGTGTCCATGATGAAAATAGAGAGGACGTGGCGATGACAGTCCCTAAGCATGAAGAGTTGGCGCTGCGCCTGCGCGACGCTTACACCGGGGGCGCCGTCCCGCCGATGCGCGATGGCCTGGAGCCGACCGATGCCGTCGGCGCCTATGCCGTGCAGACGATCAACACCCGGTTCTGGGAAGCCCAGGGCCGGCGCATCGTCGGTCGCAAGGCGGGGCTGACGGCGAAGGCGGTGCAGGCTCAGCTCGGCGTTGACCAGCCTGACTTCGGCGTGCTGTTCGATGACATGCGCGTGGCTGACGGCGGCACTCTATCGCCCGCCCACTGCCTCCAGCCCAAGGCCGAAGCCGAAATCGCATTCGTCCTCGCGGCTGACCTGCCTTCGGCCGATACCACAGCGGAACAGGTCGCCGCTGCTGTCCGCACCGTCCATGCCGCCATCGAGATTGTCGACAGCCGCATCGCCGACTGGAAGATCACTTTTGCCGATACGGTGGCTGACAACGGCTCTTCGGCATTTTTCGTGCTCGCCGATCAAGGTCTGCCGCTTGCGGGGCTGGACCTCGCCAGTGCCGCGATGGTGATGCGCTACAATGGCGAGCAAGTCTCCACGGGCGTCGGCGCCGCAGCGCTTGGCCATCCGCTCAATGCCGCCGCGTGGCTGGCGCGGACGCTGGCGACTCGTGACGAGCCGCTGCGGGCGGGTGACATCCTGCTCGCCGGGGCGCTCGGCCCGATGGTCGCGCTCACCCCGGGCGACCGGGTCGATATCGAGGTCGCGGGCATCGGTGCCTGCAGTTTCACTTACGCGTAAAGGTTGATCGACATGGGCAAGACCAAAGTGGCGATCATCGGTTCGGGCAACATCGGCACCGATCTGATGATCAAGATCATGCGGCTTTCGGAGCAGCTCGAAATGGGCGCCTTCGTCGGCATCGACCCCGCAAGCGATGGGTTGAAGCGCGCGGCCCGGATGGGCGTGCCGATCACCGCTGAAGGTATCGATGGCCTCTTGGCAATGCCCGAGTTCGCTGACATCGCCATTGTATTCGACGCCACGTCAGCCGCCGCGCACAAGCGCAACAGCGAGCTGGTGCTGGCCGCCGGAAAGCGGATGATCGACCTTACCCCGGCCGCGATCGGCCCATTCACCATTCCCCCGGTCAACGGTGACGCCAATCTCGATGCCGCCAACGTCAACATGGTGACCTGCGGCGGGCAGGCGACGATCCCGATCGTTGCTGCGGTCAACCGTGCCGCCAAGGTCCACTACGGTGAGATCGTCGCCTCGATCTCATCCAAGAGTGCCGGCCCTGGCACCCGCGCCAATATCGACGAGTTCACCGAAACCACGAGTCAGGCGATCGTCGATGTCGGCGGCGCCACGCGCGGCAAGGCGATCATCATTCTCAACCCGGCCGAACCGCCATTGATCATGCGCGACACCGTCTACTGCCTCTGCGAGGACGCCGACCAGGATACAATTCGCCAGTCGGTCGAGGCCATGGTCGCGGAAGTGCAGACCTACGTGCCCGGTTATCGGCTGAAGCAGGCGGTGCAGTTCGAGCATATCGGATCCAACCGCCCGCTGCGGATTCCGGAGATGGACGGCGAATATACCGGTCTCAAGGTCAGCGTATTCCTCGAAGTGGAAGGTGCCGCGCACTACCTGCCTGCCTATGCCGGCAATCTTGATATCATGACCTCGGCCGCGCTGAAGACCGCCGAGAAGATCGCTGAAAGGATGGCGGCATGACCTTCGATCCAACCAAGACGAAGCTCTACATTCAGGACGTCACCCTCCGCGACGGCATGCATGCCATCCGCCACCAATATGGGCTTGACCACGTCAGGTCGATCGCCCGTGCGCTCGACCAGGCGAAGGTCGATGCCATCGAGGTTGCCCATGGCGACGGCCTGCAGGGATCGAGCTTCAACTACGGCTTCGGTGCTTATACCGACTGGGACTGGATCGGCGCAGTTGCCGAAGTACTTGAGCACAGCGTCTTGACCACGCTGCTGTTGCCCGGAATTGGCACGGTGCACGACCTGAAGCACGCCTGCGAGATGGGCGTGAAGTCAGTCCGCATTGCCACTCACTGTACCGAGGCCGACGTCTCCAGGCAGCATATCGAAGCCGCCCGCAACCTCGGCATGGACGTCTCCGGCTTCCTGATGATGAGCCACATGACCAGCCCCGAGGCGCTGGCAAGCCAAGCGCTGCTGATGGAAAGCTACGGCGCGCACTGCGTCTATGTCACCGACAGTGGCGGTGCCATGAACATGGACGAGTACGCCGCCCGCCTCCAGGCCTATGACCGCGTGCTCAAGCCCGAAACGCAGCGCGGGGTCCACGCCCATCACAACCTCAGCCTTGGCGTGGCCAACTCGATTGTCGCGGTGCAGAATGGTGCGGTCCGCGTCGATGCAAGCCTTGCCGGCATGGGCGCCGGCGCCGGCAACGCGCCGCTCGAAGTGTTCATTGCCGCCGCCGACCGCATGGGCTGGAATCACGGCTGTGACCTCTATGCACTGATGGATGCCGCTGAAGAGATCGTCCGTCCGCTGCAGGATCGCCCGGTGCGCGTCGACCGCGAGACGCTGACACTGGGCTACGCCGGGGTCTACTCCAGCTTCCTTCGCCATGCGGAAAAGGCGAGCACCGACTACGGCGTCGACACCCGCACCATTCTTGTCGAAGCGGGCAAGCGCAAGATGGTTGGCGGACAGGAGGACATGATCGTCGATATTGCTCTCGACATGGCCAGAGGCTGAGAGCGTGCGGCAGGTCCATATTTTCGGTGGTCGCGTCCGTCACGATAAAGCTCGCGCCCGCGACTGATATTGAACTTGGCCGCGGAGCAAATCGACAGCGCCATATGGGCACATGGCGGCATCGTGCTCACGACATTCGAGACGATGCGCGACTATCATCTGAATTTCGCGCGCCAGCGCTTTGCCGCGATCATTTACGACGAAGCCCAGAAGCTCAAGAATCCGGCGAGCCGGATGATCCGGTCAACCGACGTGCAAAGCAGGAGGTTGTTCAAGTGTTCCCGCTCACAATCGGCTGGCATCGAACGACCCCACGGCCCATTGAAGTAACACAATTGCAGTATATGGGACGAGGTTATTGAACTGGGGCTGATTGCCGTCAAGCTGGCAACGAAGCCTGTGAGATTCATAATCATGTACCAGCGCCTGCTTTATGACGTCACCGACCATGTCGCGACGGTCACACTGTACAATCCGGAGCAGCGCAACGCCTTCGGCGCCGTGATGGAAACCGAACTTCGCGCAGCTCTGAGCCAGGCGGGAAGCGATGACGAGGTCAGGGTGGTGGTGCTCACCGGGCACGGAAAGACCTTCTGCGTGGGGGCCGATATGTCGGCCCTGCAGAACGTCGAGGACGCGGTACTGCCCAACCCCGACGATTATGAGGGCAATTACGGCCACCGTCTCACCTATATCCTGTCTACTCCCAAGCCGATTATCGCAGCGATCAACGGGCCGATAGCGGGGGTGGGTCTCAGCATCGCGGCTTATTGCGACTTTCGCTACATGGTGGAAACGGCCAAGCTTTCCACCTCGTTCGCGCGGCGGGGCCTGGTTGCCGAGCATGGCCTGTCGTGGATGTTGCCGCGGCTGGTTGGACTGATGAATGCGATCGACCTGCTGATGACCGGCCGGGTCGTGCCAGCTCCTGAGGCGGAGCGGATGGGATTGGTCCGCACTCTGCCAGCCGATAACTTCATGGCCGACGTCATGGCGATCGCAAATGAACTGGCGATCTACTCATCGCCCCGCTCCACGGCGATTATCAAGCGACAGATCTACGAGGGATTGTTCCAGAACCTTGGCGAGGCGACTGCAGAGGCGCTCCTTGAGGAACTCAAATCGTTCGAGTGCGAAGATTTCAAGGAGGGGGTCGCCCACTTCGTCGAGCGCCGGCCGCCGGTCTTCACGGGGCGATGAACCTTCCGAGCAGAACTCGCCTGTCGCGTGGCGGTTCGAAGACCGCGCAGTGCCGGGTCCCGACGGCGATACCCTTGGTCCTGCCGCTGCAGCAAACTTGAGTGATCAAAGAAGATACCACGCGTAGGACGGACTCGTCCGGGTGGCACACCGAAGGAGAAGAAAAGACATGGCAGAACGAACGGGAGAGGGGCCGCTTGCCGGTGTTAAGGTGCTTGAAATCACGACCATGGTGGCGGGGCCGCTGGCCGGAGCGATGC
>CBFRWL010000183.1:0-4986 GCA_965727025.1 uncultured Sphingomonas sp. | reverse complement strand
CCAGCAGGATGACGCCGTCGACCATCGAGAGGATGCGCTCCACCTCGCCGCCGAAGTCGGCGTGGCCGGGCGTATCGACGATGTTGATCCGGGTGCCGTTCCATTCGACCGAGGTGCATTTGGCGAGAATGGTGATCCCGCGCTCCTTTTCGAGGTCGTTCGAATCCATCGCGCGCTCTTCGACGCGCTGGTTTTCGCGGAAGGTTCCGGACTGGCGGAAAAGCTGGTCGACCAGGGTCGTCTTGCCATGATCGACATGCGCGATGATGGCCACGTTACGAAGCGGCATGATTTCGAAAATTCCTAATGTCCGGAGTTTGCGCGCGCCTTTACCGGATTTGCGGCGTCGCAGCAAGGGCGGCGATGATTGCGTGACGATGTTGGACAGGCCCTCGAGAAGGAAAATATCTACTTGATCGTTAATTTTCAACATCATAATCTTGGGCGATGAGCGATCTTGGGACGGTCATCGAAGTCGATGTTGTGCAACGCACGCGCACGCCTGTCTATGATTTCGACTATCATCATGATCCGCGCATATTGGCTGACGCACTCGAAGCTTTTTTCGAGGTGAAGCGAAACGCACCGGCCCTGTTCTGGACGGAGCGGAACGGCGGACACTGGTATGTCAATGCGTCTGATCTCGCGATCGAAGTGCTCAGGCAGCCCGACGTCTATTCGAACAGGCTGCTTTCAATCCCGGAGAATCCCACGCCGACGCTGTTAATACCGATCATGCTGGATCCGCCGGCGCACCGTTATTATCGCAATATTCTGCGCCGGTTCCTCGAAAGCAAGTCGATCGAGCCGCTGTCGTCGCGTGTCGAGGAGCTCGCCCGGGAAAAGATCGAGGCGGTGGCGCCACAGGGCCAGTGCGAATTCGCCCACGGCCTCGGCGCCCAGTTTTCGGTTTCGGTCTTCATGGAAACGTTCGGTTTCCCGATGGAGCAGTTCGATTATCTGCGGGAACTCGTGACGAGCTTTTTCTCGCTTTCCGCCGATCGTGAGCAGCAGCGGCTCGTCTCCGACAAGGTGGTTGCGTTGATCAACGAGCTGATCGAGGCGCGCACCGCCGAACCGAAGGGCGACTGGATGTCGACCCTCATCCACAGCACCTACGACAAGGGAAAGCTTTCGCGGCAGGAACTCATCTCGATCGGCTTCATGATGTTTCTCGCGGGCCTCGATACTGTGGTGGCCGCTCTGTCCTTCGGCATGCGACATCTCGCCCACGATGAGGCATTGCGTCAGCGCATGATCGACGATCCCGATTGCATCCCGGCCACGGTCGAGGAACTGATGCGGCGCTACACGTTCATTTCGCTGCCCCGTTACGTCACGCGTGACACCCAGTTGGGCGGGCTCCAACTGTTCGAAGGGGATTCGATCCTCGTGCCGTTGATGCAGGTCGGGTGGGATGACAAGGCCAATCCAGATCCCGAGCGGGTCTCGCTCGATCGGCCGGTGTGCAAGCATATCGCGTTCGGCACGGGCATCCACGCCTGCCCCGGCATCCATTTGGCGCGCCACGAGATGATCATCTTCTATCGAATCTGGTTCGAGAAGATCGGACATTTTCGAGAGATCGATGCGGAAAAATCCTCGACGCGGGGCGGCACCGTTTCCGCAATCAACGCGCTTCATCTGGCCTGGTGACGTCCTCCCACCGCGCCATCGATAGCGACAAAACAGGTTGCGACGGATATGGGCTGCCAGGATCTCAAGCACTGATCCGTCCTTCCGATGAGAACGCCATGCCGACCGTCGCACTGCTCTTCGCATCCAACATATTCATGACGACGGCCTGGTACTGGCATCTCAAGGGCGGAATGGAGAAACCGCTTCTCCATGTGATCCTGATCAGCTGGGGGATCGCGCTCCTGGAATATTGCCTCGCCGTTCCCGCGAATCGGATCGGCTTTTCGCATGGCTGGAGCGGTGCTCAGCTCAAGATCGTGCAGGAGACGATCGCGCTGATCGTGTTCGGCGGCTTCATGGTGGTGGTACTCGGGGAGCCGCTGGGCTGGCGGCATCTCGGCGCGTTCTGCTGCATTCTCGGCGCGCTCGCTTTCCTGTTCGCGGGGCGCTGATGTCGCCGCGGGAGATCGTGCCGGACAGTGAGGGCGCTAGCGTGATCGCCCGGTTACCGGGCATGGCGCGCGACCTCGTCCAGCTCGCCCGTTTCGATCGCCCGATCGGCGCGTGGCTTTTGTTCTGGCCGGGCGCGTGGGCGGTGGCGCTGGCCGGCGAGGCAGGCGAGCGCTGGCCGCTGCTGCTCTGGCTGGCGCTGGGGTCGGTCGTCATGCGTGGCGCCGGATGCGTCTATAACGACATTGTCGATAGAGACCTTGACCGGCAGGTGACGCGCACGGCGGCTCGCCCGATCGCGAGCGGACGGATATCGCTGCGTGTTGCATGGGCGTGGTTGCTTCTGCTTTGCCTGGTCGGGCTTGTCGTCCTGCTTCAGCTGAGGCCGCTCGCGCAGCTGATCGCGCTCGCCAGCCTCGTGCTGGTCGCCGCCTATCCGTTCATGAAGCGGATCACCTGGTGGCCACAGGCATGGCTCGGGCTGGTGTTCACCTGGGCGGCGCTGGTCGGCTGGGCCGAGGCCACCGATGGGCTCAACCCCACCGGACTGCTGCTCTATGCCGGCGCCTTGTTCTGGGTGCTCGGCTACGACACCATCTATGCGCTGCAGGATATCGAGGACGATGCGCTCGCGGGCGTGAAAAGCTCGGCACGCGCGCTGGGGGCCAACGTCCGGATCGGCGTGGCCGTTTTTTATATGCTGGCGCTGATGCTCTGGGCAGCCGCCTTCTGGTCGGTGCGCCCGCAATGGCTGGGGCTGGCCGCCTTATTGCCCGTGGCGGTGCATCTGGCATGGCAGGCGGCGGGCTTGAAACCGGGCAGCAGCGCGGATGCGCTGCGCCGGTTTCGATCCAATCGCTTCGCGGGCATGCTGCTGTTCCTGGCATGCCTCGTTGTCGGTGCTACGGCATGATCAGCCTTTGACGTTGGCACATGCCATCCCTAAGTCGCAGGGATGCTGACGCCCGAACACGCCCAATCCCAGGTTGCCGATCTCGTTGCCGCCGCCCGCCGCGCCGGGGCGGATGCAGGCGACGCCGTTTATGTCGGCGACGCGTCGACCCAGGTGCAGATCAGGCTCGGCGCGCTGGAAGATGTCCAGCGGTCGGAGGGTGAGGAGATCGGCCTGCGCGTATTCGTCGGCAAGCGCTCGGCGAGCGTGTCCTCTTCCGATCTCTCGGCCCATGCGCTGGCAGCGCTGGTTGAGCGCGCGGTGGCGATGGCACGCGAAGCGCCCGAGGATAAGTGGGCGGGCCTTGCGCCCGAGGACCGACTGCTCAGGGGTGAGCCCGCGACGGTCGATGGCGACGACGGCGCCGATCCTTCCCCGCAGGCCTTGCGCGAGCGGGCGACCGAGGCGGAAGCGGCCGCGCGGGCCATCGACGGCGTCACAAACAGCGAGGGCGCAGGCGCTTCGGCTGGGCGTTCGGTGATCGCGCTGGCGACGTCGCACGGATTCGCCAGAGGATATTCCACCAGCGGCTACGGCAATTCGGCGAGCGTGATCGCGGGCAGCGGCGGCGGCATGCAGCGCGACTATGCCTATCATTCCGCCCGCCATTGGAGCGATCTCGAACCTGCCGCGACGATCGGCCAGCGCGCCGGCGAGCGCGCCGTGGCGCGGCTCAATCCGGGCAAGCTCGCCTCCGGGCCGATGCCGGTGTTGTTCGATCCGCGCGTGGGATCGAGCATGCTGGGGCATCTGATCGGCGCGATCACCGGCTCGGCGATTGCCCGGCGGACCAGCTTCCTGCTCGAAAAGCTCGGCGAACGCGTCTTTGCTGCCGGCATTACCGTCCGCGACGATCCTTTGCGTCCGCGCGGCCTGCGCTCGCGCCCGTTCGATGGCGAGGGGCTGCCGACGGCGGCGATCGATGTCATATCGGACGGCGTGCTCACCGGCTGGCTGATGGATTCGGCGTCGGCGCGGCAGCTCGGCCTGCAACCGACCGGCCATGCCGTGCGCGGAACCGGAGGGCCTCCGGGCGCGGGCGCGACCAACCTCTTCCTGCAGCCCGGCACGGCCAGCCCCGATGCGCTGATGAGCGACGTGAAGCTTGGCGTTTATGTTACCGAACTGATCGGGCAGGGCGTCAACGGCGTCACCGGCGATTACAGCCGCGGCGCATCCGGTTTTGCAATCAGGGACGGCAAGCTTGCGGAACCTGTCAGCGAGATAACCATTGCAGGCAATCTCAAGGAGATGTTCCTGAACCTGACCCCCGCCGATGATCTGGTGTTCCGGAGGGCCATCGATGTGCCGACGCTGCGCATCGACGGCATGACGATCGCCGGTGCTTGAAGACCTGCTGGACGTCGTAAGCGCCGTTGCGGCGGAGGTGGGCGCGATGGTGCATTCGCGCTGGCAGGGTGAGTTCCACCAATGGGAGAAGGTGCCGGGCCATCCGGTCTGCGATGTCGATCTCGCCGCAGATGCCATGCTCAAGCAAAAGCTGCTCGAGATTGATCCCGAGGCGGGCTGGCTGTCGGAGGAGACCGCCGATGATGCCGAGCGGCTGCTGCGATCGCGGGTTTGGGTGGTCGATCCGATCGATGGTACGCGCGATTTCCTGCGCGGGCGCGCGGGCTGGGCGGTTTCGGTCGCGCTGGTCGAAGGCGGCAGGCCGATCATCGGCGTGCTCGATGCCCCGGCGCGCGGCGAGCATTGGCGCGCGCTGGCGGGCGCAGGGGCTACGCGCAACGGTTCGCCCTTGCACGTGAGCGGCCATGATCAGCTTGCCGGCGCGCGCGTGCCTGCGGACGTGCTGCCGCGCGCCGATAATGATCTCGTCGCGGTGGAAAAGCCCAATTCGATTGCGCTCAGGATCGGCATGGTCGCGTCGGGGCAGGCCGATCTGGTCGCGGCGATGCGCTGGGGCAAGGAATGGGATATCGCCG
>CBFRWL010000182.1:0-4993 GCA_965727025.1 uncultured Sphingomonas sp. | reverse complement strand
CGCATTCCGGGGCAGCCCAGCAGCCCGATCGTGATGCTGAACCTGATCCTGGGCTTGCTGATCGGCGCGGGCGTGGGCGCCGCTGCCGCCATCGCCGCCGAACTCTTCTTCACCGGTTTTACGACCGGAGATGAGGTCGAGCATCGACTCGGCCTGCGCTATCTCGGCGGGGTTCCCGCGCTCGATACGGTGGAGCCGCGCGAGGCCACCCCGATCGCCACCGTCGAGCAATTTCCGCGCTCGGGGTTTGCCGAATCCTTCCGGTCGATCCTGGGCGCGGTCCGTCATGCGCGGGATTCGCGTCACGGGGTGATCGCGATCAGCTCGGCGTTACCCGGCGAGGGCAAATCGACGCTCTCGCTCTGCCTCGCCGCCGCCAACGCGATTGGCAGCAGCGACCGGGTCATCGCCATCGATTGCGATATCACCCGGCACCGGCTCAGCGATCAGTTCGTCACCGATCCGAACAGGCCGGGCTTGCGCGAAGTGCTACGCGACGGCGTCGCGATCGAGGACGCGCTGATCCAGGTGAAAGACAGCAATTTGTTCGTCCTGCCGATCACCACGCCCTTCGATGCGCAGGAGCAGATCACGCGCGGCGGCCTCGTTCATGCGCTGGTGGCGAGGCTGCGCGAGTTTTTCCCGCTCATCATTCTCGATTGTCCGCCGCTGCTGCCGGTCGCGGAGGCGCGCGATCTCGCCGCGATTGCCGACGACGTCATCCTCGTCGCGGCCTGGCGCAAGACGAAGGAGAGCGCCTTGCGCAGCGCGATCCGGCTGCTTCCGCCTGCGGCCGCTGCCAATGCGGGCGTGGTGCTGACACGGATCGATATGAAGAAGCAGGCGCGGTTCGGTGCAGGCGACGCGTCCTCATTCTATCACCAATATAAGGAATATTATTCGGCCTGAGCAGCAGTGGCTGCCGCCAATTCTATGGAATTTTTCATGAAACCCCGGGTTGCGCTCATTCATTACTGGCTCGTCGGCATGCGCGGGGGCGAACGCGTGTTGGAGCGTATCGCGCGCCTTTATCCGGAAGCCGACATCTTCACCCATGTCGTCGATCCCCAAGCGATCTCCCCCGAGCTTGCGGCGCGGCAGATCAGGACGAGCTTCGTCGCCAAGCTGCCGCGGGCTACCCGCATGTATCAAAGCTATTTGCCGCTGATGCCGATGGCGCTCGAACAGCTCGATCTGCGGGGCTACGATCTCGTGATCAGCAGCGAATCCGGCCCTGCCAAGGGCGTGATCGCGCCGCCCGACGCGCTGCATGTCTGCTATTGCCATTCGCCGATGCGCTATCTTTGGGATCATTATCATCCCTATCGCGAAAGCGCCGGAAAGCTGAGCCGGACGATGATGCCGGTGCTCTGTCATTATCTGCGCAATTGGGACGCGACGTCGGCGCGCCGGGTTGATTCCTTCATGGCGAACTCCCGCTTCATCAAGCACCGCATCAAGCGCGCCTGGGGGGCGGAGGCCGATGTCGTCCACCCTCCGGTTCCGGTCGATCTCTATCACCGCGCGCAGGAGGTCACGCCGCGCTACCTCTGGGTCGGGCAGCTCATCCCTTATAAGCGGCCGGATCTCGCGGTCGATGCTTTCACCCGGCTCGGGCTGCCGTTGCTGGTGGTCGGCGACGGCGATCTGGCGCCGGACCTGCGCAAGCGGGCCGGGCCTAACATCGAATTCGTGACGAAGCTGCCGTTCGACGAACTCAGGCGTTGCTACAGCGAAAGCCGGGCGCTGGTGTTCACCGCCGAGGAGGATTTTGGCATCGTCCCGGTCGAGGCGAACGCCGCAGGGCGGCCGGTCATCGCCTATGGCCGTGGTGGCGTGCTCGATTCGATCGTGAAGGAGCGCACTGGGCTGTTCTTCCGCGAGCAGAGCGTCGAGGCGCTGATCGACGCAATCGAGCGTTTCGAAGCGTGGCTGCCGCAATTCGATCCAGCCGAAGCGATGGACAATGTCCGCCGTTTCGCGCCCGAGCAATTCGATCAGGGCTTTTTGGCAGCAGTCGATCGCGCCTGGGCTGGCAAGAGCGCAGTCATGCCAGCATGATCGTCACGCCGTTTGCCGCGATCGCATTCCTGCTGGGGTTGATCCTGCTCTTTCGCGGCAGCGTGACCGGCATGTTCTGCCTGTTCGTCGCGGCGACGCTGTTCGGCGGATCGGCGGCCTTCATCCTCGTCGCCTTGGGCGGAAGCTCGATCCCGCCGGCGCAGTTCGTTTTGATGTTCGTTGCGTTGCGCTGCCTGCTGCCGGGTCCCGGCCAGATGGAAACGCTGCGCACCGCGATTTGGCAGAACCGCTTCATGCTGGTGTTCGTGCTTTACGGCGTGATCAGCGCTTTCACTTTGCCGATTCTTTTCGCCAACAGCATGTCGGTGACGCCGTTGCGGCCGATCCCGGGCGCCGATCTGTTCGCCGTGCTGCCGCTCAGGATGAGCGGGCAGAATGTCACGACGGCGGTGTACATGGTCGGCACGCTGACGGCCGGCACTGCCGCCAGCGTGGCGATGCAGCGGCCGGGGGCGTCGCTCACCTTCGCTCGCGCGGGCGCATGGATCGCCCTGATCCATGCGCTGCTGGGGATCAGCGGCGTCGTGCTGATGGGCACGGCTTGGGATAGTTTCCTCGCGATGTTCCGCAATGGCAATTATGCGCAGCTCAATCAAAGCTTCGACGGACTGGTACGGATGAACGGCATCTGGCCCGAGCCGTCCGGCTTTGCCGCCTATGGCAGCGGCTGGTGTGTCTTCATGATCGAGCTCTGGCTTCGCAACGTTCTTCCGCGGCGCACCGGCCTCGCGGGGCTCGTGCTGCTGCTGGCGCTCATCGCTTCGACCTCCTCGACAGCTTATGTCAGCCTCGCCGCCTACGGGCTCTTTGCAGGGCTGCGCTTCGCCATGGCGCCCTGGAACCTGCCCGCGCGAAAGCAGCTGGCGCTCCTCGCGGTCGCGCTGCTGGGCACCGTTTTCGTGCTGTCGCTGCTGCTGCTGCTGCCGGGCCTTGCGCTGCATTTGTGGAAGCTGCTCAATTTGATGACGGTTGAAAAGGCAGAGAGCACTTCGGGTATCCAGCGCGCCTTCTGGGCCAAGCAGGGCTTCAGCGCTTTCCTAGGTTCCTACGGGCTCGGCATCGGCGCGGGCAGCTTCCGTTCGTCGAGCTTGCTCACCGCCATTTTGGGTTCGACCGGAATTCTCGGCTCCTTGGCGTTCCTTGCGCACCTGCTGCGCAGCGTCCAGCCTTTCTCCGCGGAGTTCTTCGCCATGCGTCTGCCGAGCGTCGATCGCGCAGTCGGCTGTGCCGCCAGCACCACGGCGCTGATCATGCTGGTGCCCGCCTCGCTTGCGGCGCCGTCGCCGGATCCAGGGATTTTGTGGGGCGTGATGTGCGGGGTCGCCATTGCCTTGCGTCCCGTACAACGCACGCGACGGCGGCAGCCGCTGGGCCGCCCAGCCTACGGCTGATGAAAAGGCTGCTAAACCCGCTGATCGAGCGCCTGGTGAATCAGGCCTTCGCCGTCGACCAATATGCAGACATGTTCGAAAAGCTGGCATTGCGGCCGCAAAATCCCGCGCTGATACGAAGGCTGTTCGGGCACAAGGTGGCCGAGGATGTTCGCCGCCATCCCTTGCTCTTCATCCACATTCCCAAAAATGGTGGCACCTCGATCAAGCGCGCGCTCTATGTGAGCGATCCGGGACATGCGACTGTGCGGTTCTACGACATGGTCGCGCCCGAACTGTTGCGCGGCACGACCAGCTTCGCGCTACTGCGTGATCCGGCCGACCGCTTCCTTTCCGGGTTCGACTTTCTGATGAACGGCGGCGGCAGTGATGTCAGCATTTTGCCCAGCGTTCTCCGGCGCCTCTCCGGTATCGCTTCGATTGACGATTTTCTGGAGTATCTCGAGGCGATCGGCAAGGATTGGCTGAAGGTCGATACCTTCGCGCGTCCGCAATGGTGGTATCTCGCGGATCGCCATGGCCGGATCGGGATCGATCGGCTTTGGCTGCTGGGGGAACAAAACGGCGCGGTCGCCGAATTTCTGGCGGGCTGGGGTGTGCCCGTCATGCCGCATGCCAATCGTACGCTCCGCACCAGCCATGCGCTTTCACCCCCGCAAAGGGCCCGACTAGAGCGGATCTATGCAGTGGATTTCGCGCTCTACGCGCTGGTGCGTCAGGAGCCCGGCATTGGTGGGGACGCCTTGCTTCAAAAACTGCCGGCCGAGCTTGGGTCCGTCCTCCAACTGTAACACCCGGCGCATAAAGCCCCGGCAGTCAACCGAGGCTTTCCGAAACCGGCGCATGAACCGCTCTGCCACGTCGCACTCAACTGTCGCCGTGATCGTGGCGAGCCTTGGCAGGCCGGAGGCGCTTGCCGAGCTGCTGCAGGATCTTGAGCGACAATCGCGCCGGCCCGACCGGATCATCCTTTCGCTCACGGACCACGCCGACGCCCCGCCTGAAGTTGAGCGCCATAGCGGGACCGAGATTCTGTTCGGCCCGAAAGGATCGTGCGTACAGCGGAATACCGCGCTCGATCATCTGCGGGGTGCCTGCAATATCGTGATGTTCCTCGATGACGATTATGTACCTTCGCGCTTCGCGGTCGAGCGCGCAGTCGAGCTGATCGAGACGCATCAGGACGTAACCGGGCGGTCATTTGCTGGCTGATGGCATCCACGGCCCGGGGCTCGGCGCGGCGGAAGCGCGCGCGCTGATTGCGGATTATGATGCCGAAGCTGCTCCGCCGATCGTTCCGCACCATGATCTCGACGGGCTCTACGGTTGCAACATGGTATTCCGCGCTTCGCAGATTGCCGATGTGCGCTTCGATGAGCGGCTGCCGCTTTATGGCTGGCAGGAGGATATCGACTTCGCTGCGCGTGCCGCGCGCACCGGGCGGCTGGTGAAGAGCTTCGCCTTCGCCGGCGTCCATCGCGGGATCAAGCGTGGGCGCTCGTCAGGTGTTAGGCTTGGTT
>CBFRWL010000181.1:0-4994 GCA_965727025.1 uncultured Sphingomonas sp. | reverse complement strand
GATCATATCGGCTGGCTGGCGCTGTTCCTTGCCTCGGACGAAGCCGCCTTCGTGACGGGGGCCGTCATTCCCGCAGATGGCGGGTTGCTGCAACACCAGACCTACAGCGCCGATGTGGCGGAACTCATGGCCCACACGTCCTGACTGGGGACGAATTCCGGCTTTCGCCGCACATCAGCCAAACAAGCCTGGGCTTCTCGTGTATCTGACGCGCTTGAGGCGGGGCGCCCGGTCTACTGGTTGCCAGAGCGGAGCGCGATGTGTTCCGCCGCCAGCATCCCGAAGACCATAGCGGGCCCGAGAGTGCCGCCGGCGCCGGGATAGGAATCGTAGGTGACCGCGCCGGAAACGTTGCCCGTGGCATAGAGCCCAACGATCGGCGAGCCATCGCCGCCAAGCACGTTGCCGACCTCGTTGGTCTTGAGGCCGCCCTTGGTGCCGATATCGCCGATGTCGACGGGGATCGCGTAGAACGGCCCCTTTTCGATCTTGCCAAGGCACGGATTGGGCTTGTTCCGCGGATCGCCGAAAAACAGGTCGTAGGCGTTGCCGCCACGGCCGAAATCCTCGTCCACCCCGGTTTCGGCAAAGCGGTTCACCTTCGCCACCGTGCGTGCAAGCGCATCAACCGGCACGTCGATCTTGCGGGCAAGCTCGGCGAGCGAGGGCGCCTTGAAGATAGCGTTGTCCCACCATTCGTTCGGGATCAGGGCGTCGGGCTGGATCACCGGCGGCATGAGCGCGCCAATGGGATAGCGCCAGCGGGCGGTAGCATCGAAAATTAGCCAGCAGGGCAGGTTTGCGCCCGTCTTGCGCTGATCGGCGATCATTTCCGCGCCGAAATCGTTGTAGGAGATCGCCTCGTTCACGAAACGGTCGCCGTTGCGGTTGACGCAGATCGTGTGCGGGTAACCGCGCTCCATGAAGAAGGCGGCCCTCATGTCTGCGTTGTTGAAGCCAGGCGCGGGAACGCGCATGGTCGGAACCCACCATGCCTGATCGAGAAATTCGGTATTCGCGCCAATCGCCTGACCGGCAACAAGGGCATCCCCGGTGTTGTTCTGGCCGGGGGTGAGCGAATAATCGACCGGAGTCGTGACCGGCATGTACTTGTCTCGCAGGCCTTGGTGCTTGTCGAACCCGCCGGTTGCCACGATCACACCCCTGCGGGCACGGATTTCCACCTCGGCGCCACGCTGGATGGCGTTGACACCGGCGACCCGCCCGTCTTCCTCGATGAAGCTCGCGAGGCGGGTATTGAGGTACAGCGGGATGTCGCGATCCATCATCGCCTTGCGCAAACCGCCGATCATGGCGTTGCCGGTGGTCAGCCGGCGATCGCGGCGGCTGCGGAAACGGAACGGCACGTCAGACAGATAGCGCAGGATCAGCTTTGCCGCAGTCACCCACCAGGCACCGGTGCGGCGAATCAGAGGACCCATTTCGGCAAGATCGATCTGCATGCGTCCGAGCACCTTGTGGGTCGGGTGCGGTTCGCGCATGCGGAATATTTCGTCACCCAGGACCCTGGCGTCGAAGGGCAGGGGCATCATTGTGCGACCGCCGGAGGTCATCGCGCCGGGAAGCCAAGGCAGGTAATCGGAATAGCCCGGTACGCTGATATAGCCGACGTTCCACTTCGCCAGCTCATCCAGAATGCGCGGTGCGGCATCGACGTAGGCCTGGAGCTTTTCGTCAGGCACCATACCCTTGGTGCACTGGCGCAGATATTCCATCGCCTGATCGACCGAATCGTGGGCGGCGATGGCCGGATTGTTCGGAATCCAGATGCCCCCGCCAGAAACCGCGCTGGTGCCGCCGAACCTGTCGGCCTTTTCGATCAGGATCGTCTGCATCCCCAAATCGTGCGCCCGCAGCGCTGAAACCATGCCGCCCGCACCCGATCCCACGACCAGCACGTCACATTCAATCTTCTTGGCCATCCGGCAACAATCCCCGTCCTGTCATCGGCGGTGCGCAACGGCGGATTGCGCGCGCCCGATCCGATAACCCCCAGCGTAACGGTGGGGAGCGCGACGCGCCTAGTCCGAGTGGATACGTGCCACTGCGACGTGCGAATGGCGGAGCGGTGGGGCCGCGCTGCCGCGGACCTATCGCCTCGCGACAAGTCCCGCCCGGCTAAGCAGGACGGTGGCCAAGATGCCCAGCGCTCCAACGGCAGCCAAGGCCGGAAACACCTGGAGAGGTGTGAAGTAGACCAGCGCGGCATAGGCCGAGGGCGATGCGAACAGGCTGAGGTACGTCGCGCTGACATAGCCGCTCGTCGCCTCGGCTACCCTGTCGCGCGGGACGCGCTGCATGATCGTCGATAGCAGCAAGGGGGAAAGTATGCCCGAGCCGCAGCCCATTAACGAAAGACCGATTGCCGCGAGAACTGGCGTCGAAGCAGCCGATGCGACGATCGCGGAGGCGGTGAAGCAGGTGAAGACGAGCATGAACTGAGCCGGCCGGTCCAGCCAGACGTTGATTCTGCCATAGTTGAGGCCCACCAGCGCGCACGCTGCCGCGGATCCGGAAATGGCGATGCCGATCAATTTCGGATCGTGCAGTCCCTTGCTGTACAGCAGGAAAGGGCCCTCTGTCGA
Organism: uncultured Sphingomonas sp.; assembly: GCA_965727025.1. GTDB lineage: Bacteria > Pseudomonadota > Alphaproteobacteria > Sphingomonadales > Sphingomonadaceae > CANJQJ01. Next base: position 2,388 of record CBFRWL010000181.1, on the reverse strand, counting down.
AGACGAGTAGACGAGTGGGTAAAAGGCCAGCGTGACAAGGAAAACCGGGACCACCGACCATAGGGGAAAATGGGGTGGATCTGAGGGTTTGCCCACCTGATCCGGGGTGTGCAACGCGCCACTACGCGTCTGGCTGCGATAGGCGAGGACGACCGGAAGCAGGAGCAGTGGCAAGCCATAGGCAGCATTCGCCAGCCGCCATCCGAATTCTCGCGCCAGCCAGCCGCCGAAGATGAAGCTGCCTATGGCGGTGGTGGCTGCGGTAGCATTGGCGAAGCCCAGCAGGCGGGCCGCCTGCCGATTTTCAAGATCCGCGGCAAGAGTGAGGCAGATCGTGCCGCACAGGCCGCTGGCGAGACCCAGCAGGATGCGGGTGGCAACGAGCCAGGTGGCAGGCATCGGAACCAGGCCAGCGAGGCCCGCGACGGCATACATCAGGATGGCCGGTATCATCACGCCGCGAAAGCCGACCCTGCGCAAGACCATGCCAGCTACCAGCGATCCCGCGATGATCGAAATCGATGGCGCTACTGTGATCATCTGGACGATGAAGCGGGCGTTGCCACCGGCGCTCATCTCCTTTGCCATCAGCGGCATCGCCGAAACAATGGCATCTGCAGTGACGGCGTTGAACGACGTGCTGCATACCACCAGCGTCGAAGCAGCAAGTAACGAACGCGCAGACGACTGCGTCTGCAAAGAGCCATTTGGCAAAGCTCACTCCCCTACCGTCCGCCTTGATGTGCGGATCGATTTTCCAGGCCGGAAGCCTGGTTACGCGCGTTGTCAGACTTTTTCGACCAGCAACCGGCGCAGTTCCAGGCTGGCGATCTTCCAGCCCCTCGGCGTGTTCACGTATGTTTCGTGGTAGTGCCCATAGCCGTGAAAGCCTTTGATCGGCCGGCCTGGGGGATAGCGGATCACGTCTTCCATTGCCCAGATGCCCCGGACTTCGCCGGCGTTGACGTATTCGAGCTCCGCCATGTGGCCGTGATGGACCGTGACGACACCGGCAAGCGCAGCTTCCACCGCACCGCGGAGCGTAGCCGAGGAACGAAGCAGCCAGAGGGATGCATCGCCCACGTCGAGGCCTAGCTGCGACATGGCCTCGGCCTCGCCCCTCATGTCCATGACGGCATCGTCCGTGAACAGGTCCTGCCAAAGATCCCACTGCTTGAGGTCCATGAAGCGGAAATAGCGTGCCTTCAGGATCGCTACCGACTCCAAGGCATTCGCCCGGTCGATTGCTGCCGACGAAGATGTCAGTATATCGGGCACGGCCAGTATCCTTTTGCTACGGCCAAGGTGCCAACCTTCGAAGCATGGTCCATCGTCCGTGCGGACGAAGGCCACGGCTAAGCACTAGCTATGCTGCAGCTAAAAGATTGGCTGCCAGCAGTGCGAAGGGATGGATGATGACAGAGCAATCCGACATTGGCGCACGTTTGCAGAGGATCGAGGATACGAAAGCGATCCGCGAGGTGAAGGCGCGCTACTTCCGATACATGGATACGCGCGAATGGTCGGGCATGCCCGATGTCTTTACCGACGACGCGGTAATGGACATGAGTGAGGAGCAGGCGACGTTCGACAGGATGGGGCTGACCACTGGCGGCGCCATGCTCGTGACCCGCGGCCGCGACACGATCGTCGCGAATATGGAGCGTTCGTTGGTCGGCACGCGAACCATGCACCACGGCCACATGCCCGAGATCGAGTTCGTCAGTAGGGACGAGGCCAAGGGCATCTGGCCGATGGAGGACATCGTCGAATTGCCCGAAGGAGCACCGGTGCGGCGGCTGCACGGTTACGGACATTACCACGAAACCTATGTGCGCGGCAGCGACGGACGCTGGCGCATCGCGCACTTGAGGTTGAGCCGGTTGCTGGTCGAATTCGACCCGGCCTAGGCCGCGCAAGCATCGAGGCCTGGCGCGGCGTTTGCCTCACCGCGGCCGGACGGCAACAGCAAGACGCCCAGCTTCTCGGCGAGCAACGTGCGCCTGTCGTTCGGAAACCTGTTCGGATCACGGCTCTCGGCAGGGTTCTGGATGCAGAACGTCTTCAACAACAAATATCGCCTGTCTTGTGCAGACAACCTCAACAGCATTGATACGCCACCTGCAAGTGGGGCGACCGACAGACCTACGGGGTGACCGCCACGGTCAAGTTCTGATCAGGCTCCCTTGAACGCGAAGGCCTCGTCCGCAATACCGGGCGGGGCCTTCGTGCTCTTATGACAGGCAGCGGTGTTTCCCGCAAAAAGGGCGCGCGCGATTGAGGGACAAGGAATGCCGATTTCCGAGACGCAGCTGCGAGCATGGAGGTTCCCGGACGTCAGCGTTCGGTATGAACCGAGGGATTGCATCCTCTATGCGCTTGGCTTGG
>CBFRWL010000180.1:0-5028 GCA_965727025.1 uncultured Sphingomonas sp. | reverse complement strand
GCGAGCGAAGAGCCGCTGCGTCAGGTCGACAGATATCTTGGCTGGACCAACAAGCCCTCGCGAACGGGCTTTGAGCAGTTCGGCGGGCGACGTATCCTCTACCATTTCGATGCGGATGGCCACCGCGTGGCCGATCCGGCAAAGCCGGTTGATTACAATCGCCCTACAATTTTGTTCACGGGAGAGTCGATCATGGTCGGCTTTCGCCTGAACTGGCCGGAGACAACGCCCGGCCGCATCCAAACTGCCACCGGCATTCAGAGCGCCAATCTAGCGGTGAACGGCTACGGTTCCGATCAAAGCTATATGCGCCTTGCTGCCGAACTGCCCCGCTATCGCAAGCCTGTTGCGGTGGTCGCTTTGTTCAGTCCAACGCTCGTCGAGCGGAATCTCGAAACGAATCGCCCCCATCTTGACGCCCTGCTCGCATGGCATGCCGCCACGCCTTATTGGCGTGTGCTTCGGGTCTTCAAAAACGCCATACTTTATCGCCGCCGGAGCACGATAGAAAATGGCGTCATGATGACCCGGGCGGTCTTGATCGCTACCGTGCGGGAAGCTCGCATGCGGGGTGCAATTCCGCTGATCCTGGTACCGACCTTCAGCCCCGAGCCGGAGACCGAGCGGCTGTTGCGCCATCGTATCTTGGACCAGGCGAAGCTGCCCTACGTGCTGGTGCCGCTCGATCCACGCTGGCGTATCGCCGGCGATGGTCATCCAGATGCCAATGCCGACCGTGTGATGGCCGAGGCCGTTCTTGCGGTACTTCGCCGGCAAAGCGGTTTGAACCTTCCGGCCCCAAACGAGCACTCACACGCGATCGGGGCAATGAGGCACGATGACAATCCTGCGTCCGCTTTATCGCACCGTCTGGGCAAACGCCCGGCGGCGCTCACGCAAGCTGCTTCAATTCGCTGAAATCGAAGCCGATGGCGGCCGCGATCTTGTCCGCGCGGCGGAGCTTGTGGATGACCCAGTTCTTCGCCGCCGGTTTCATGCACATGCTCGCGACGAGGCTCGCCATGCCGCCTTGTTTCGCGCGCGGGGTCTGGAGCTGCGTTCCCAATTTCCAGGCGAGGAGAAGGACGTCGTTACGGCCGAGTGGCTTGCGCCAGGCGAGCGTGGCCTAGACGACCTTCGCGTCGAAGATGAGGACGCGGCCTCTCTCCTCGCTTTCATCCACCTCTCCGAAAGCGCGGCCGCGCGCGATTTCGGGCAGTACCGCGAAGTGCTGGATAACGATCCGCTGACGCGGGCAGTCTTTGACCGCATTCTCAGAGATGAGGAATTCCACATGCATTATTCGCTGGCTGAGCTGGAACGAGCGGCTCCCGGGCGGGCAAAATATCTGCTCTGGAAGGCACGGCTCCGCCGCCTCTGGAAAGCCTATATGCGCCTGGCAACTGCGCTTGCAGGCCTCATGGCCGGAATAGTGCTGACACTGCAATATTATCTGCTGCTGCCTCCGTTCGCGTTGCTTGCGAAACGCGCCGCTCGTCGTGAGCCTCGGGGCTGGACGATCATCGGCTCGGCGGAGCGCGCAACATGCAACGGACAATATTAAATGCGCATTCTCGGGATCTCGGCGCACTATCATGATTCGGCAGCGGCGCTGCTCGTCGATGGCCTGCCGGTCGCGGCCGTCCAGGAGGAACGGCTATCCCGGCGCAAGAATGATGCCGCATTCCCCTTAGCCGCGATCGAGTGGTGCCTTGAGCAGGCCGGGCTCGACCCGGATGATCTCGATTGCGTCGTCTTCTACGAGCGGCCAGGCCTGAAGTTCGACCGCATTCTCACTACCCTGCTGCGCAGCTTCCCCCATTCGCGACACGCCTACGCCAAAGCGATGAAGAACATGCTCGGCGAAAAGCTCTGGGTGAAAGGGATCATCGCTTCGCAGCTCGGCGTGCCAAGCCGCAAGATCCTCTTCACCGAGCACCATCAATCCCACGCGGCGGCCGCCTTCATTGCGGCACCCTGCGAACGCGCGGCGATTCTCACCGCCGATGGGGTCGGCGAGTGGGCGACGCTCACGGTCGGTGAGGGCGTGAAGAGACGCGACGGCTCGGTTGCGATCAAATTGCTGCGTGAGCTGCGCTTCCCGCATTCACTTGGCCTCTTCTATTCGACCTTCACAGCCTATTTGGGCTTCGCGATCAACGAAGGGGAATATAAGGTTATGGGCCTCGCGGCCTATGGAATGCCGAACCGCGTCGATGATGTGCGCAAGCTTATCTCGCGGACCGAGGACGGCGCATTCGCGCTCGATCTCAGCTATTTCGATTTTCACGGCAGCGTCGAAAGCAGCTATTCTCGGCGCTTTGTCGAACTGTTCGGGCGGCCGCGCGGCCCGTATGAGCCGATCGATCTCGACACCTGCGAGGGGCGCCGCTTTGCCGACATCGCCGCCAGCGCGCAACGCGTGCTGGAGGATATCCTCGTCGATCTCGCGCGCGATCTCCAGCGCGAGACCGGGCTGACCGACCTTTGCTTGGGTGGCGGCGTCGCTCTGAACGGTGTCGCCAATGCGCGGCTACTTCGCGAATCGGGCTTTGACCGGATCTTTGTGCCGCCCGCGCCGGGGGATGCGGGATGCGCCCTTGGCGCTGCCCTCTATGCCGACCGCATCCATTTCGGCCAACCGCACCGGGCGGTGCCGGATCATCCCTTTTGGGGCCCCAAGGTCGATCCTTCAAAGCTGGCACGATTGGCCGAGGAAGACGGCTTGTCCAATGAAGTCATGGAGGACGACCATGGATTGGACATGCTCGCCGGCGAACTGGCGGACGGCCGCATCATCGGCTGGATGGATGGGGCTCTGGAATTCGGCCCCCGCGCGCTTGGCAACCGAAGCATATTGGCGGCTCCGCATGATGCCGCGATGCGCGACAGGCTCAATCGCGATATCAAATATCGCGAAGAGTTCAGGCCCTTTGCCCCGGTGGTAGCGCGAGAAAATGCGGATCGCTTCTTCATCTTGCCGCCCGGAGGGGAAAGGCTCGCACGCTTCATGTCGGGGGTTTTCCCCGTCAGGCCGGAATGGCGGGAGCGGCTTGCGGCCGTCACACATGTGGATGGCACAGCAAGGGTCCAAATTCTCGACGACGAAATGGCCCCACGCCTCAGAAACCTGATCGAGGCTTATGGCCGTCGCACGGGCGTTCCGGTGCTGCTCAATACATCGTTCAATCTGGCCGGGGAGCCGATCGTGAACGGCGCCGCGGAAGGCTATTCGACCTTCCGCCGCAGCGGCATCGATATCCTCGTCGCGGCTAACATTTGTGTGCGCAAGAGACATCGGGCTCATCAGGTCCAATTGGAGGATGTCGCATGATCAGGAAGCGTGGGCGCTTGCAGCGGCAGTTGATCATCTTCGGCAGTGCGTTCGGCACCACCGCAGATATGGCCCAAGGTCTCTGGCGGTCGCGATCAGGGCGGCGCTGGATGATCCCCTTGATCATCTTCCTGTGCCTGACCGGGTTGATTCTGACACTGGCCGCAGGTGTCGAGGCGCTGGCGCCATTCGTCTATTCCGTGTTTTAAGGTGAGGGACGACTTTCGGGAGCTGCTTGCCTGCCCAAGCTGTCATGGCGCGCTTGATCGGGAGTTGAATTGCACGGCATGTCCAAGCCGCTACTCCGCTTCGGATGGCATCCCCGCTCTGCGGCTCCGAGGCAACGCCCGTACCGAAATCGTCCGGGAATTCTATACGGCCGCGCCCTTCCCCGGATATCCGCCCAACGACAGCCTGACATGGCTGCGGGCTCGTGCCGAGCGGAGCCATTTTGCGCGGCTGCTCGATGCAGCCATCCCCGGCGATGCCCGCATCGCCGAGATCGGCTGCGGGACAGGGCAGATGAGCCTCTATCTCGCGCGCGCTGACCGGATCGTGATCGGTGCTGACTTGACGCGAGCCTCGCTCGCCCTTGGAGCCGCGGCGGCACGGCGCTTTGCGATCGATCGGCTGCTGTTCGTTGAGACCGACATTGAAAATATGGGCCTTCGTCGCGGCGCCTTCGATATCGTCTATTGTTCGGGTGTCCTCCACCACACGCCTGACCCTCGCGCCAGCTTCCGGCGCATCGTGGAACTTGCGCGCCCAGGCGGAATGATCATTCTTGGCCTTTACAACAGCGTCGCGCGTGTTCCCTTGATGCTTCGGCGGACCGTGGCACGTTTGACCGGAGAGCGCTGGATACCTTGGGATCCGGTGCTTGCCGATCGCGCGGCGGAGCCCGCGCGCCGCGAGGCATGGCTGCGGGATCAATATCGTCACCCGGAGGAGCATCGGCACTCGCTGGGTGAGGTACGGCGCTGGTTCACCGAAAACGGCGTCGATTATGTGCGATCTTTCCCAAGCGCTTTGATCGGCGAGGAGCCCGGGGAGCTGTTTGAGCGCGAAGACCGTGGCTGGTCGGTCGAAAATTGGCTGGCACAAATTGGCTGGATGTTCTCAATCGGAAAGGAAGGCGGCCTGTTCGTCGTTATTGGACGACGTGACTGAGCTATACTCGAACAGGTCCATCTCTAAGGGCCTGATCCGAAAGTTGTTGAGCGATACCTGTATGTCGTGATTCACGCCGTCTTTGCGTGTATCACGCTCGCCCTGTTCCTCGGGCTGAAACGTGGGCACGACGATAATCGATTGAGCATGGTGTGCGTGTGCCAATTCGATGGTCGCCGTGAATACCGCTTGCGTCATCGCAATTCCGCTTCGGATCGCCAGTGAGCTTCAGTAAGTCGTGACCAAAGCGACGAAGATCAGCCGCCTCCGAGCAGCGCGGCGAGCAACTCGACGATCGCCGCCGCAAACCGATGATGCGGCTCAGACTCCCTCGTGAACGCCGCGGCAGCGGTCATCGCGCTACCGCGCTACCAGGGTGAAGATGCCGTAGCGCATCGCGCCCGTCCGATAGGCAAGAATGAGCCGGGGAAGGCTGCGCGCGAAACGGCGATGGCGCGCCTTGAACACTGCCCGGCGCATCGCCGCATCGCTGAAGATGGCGCCGATCAACCGCTTCGTGCAGA
>CBFRWL010000179.1:0-5034 GCA_965727025.1 uncultured Sphingomonas sp. | reverse complement strand
ACGGCGGTCGAGACGTTAAGGCTGTGCGCACCATCGCCGCCGGTACCGCATACGTCGATCGCGCCTTCAGGTGCGCTGATCCGGATCATGCGTTCACGCATCGCGCGCGCGGCAGCGGCGATCTCGATGCTGGTTTCGTCGCGTTCGGCCATGTCCGCCAGGAAACGGAAATTGTCTTCGTCCAATGTCTTGCCGTCGAGCATGTCGCTGAACGCAGCGAACGCCACCTCATGCGGGAGCGGCGAATGACTGTCAGGAAGCAAGGTGGCGGTTGTCATGCCGCCGCCGGCAGGCGGGCCTCCAATCCGGCCAAGCGCATGAAGTTGGCCAGCATCGCGTGGCCATGCTCGGTCGCGATGCTTTCGGGGTGAAACTGCACGCCGTGGATTGGAAGCGTCGCGTGACGGAAACCCATAACCGTGGCGTCGTCCGCGGTTGCGTTGACGATCAGCTCCGCCGGAATGTCCTCCACGACCAGCGAATGGTAGCGCGTCGCCGTGAACGGGGAGGGCAGTCCTTCGAAAAGCCCTGTGCCGTCATGGCGAACGGGTGAGGTCTTGCCATGCATGAGTTGCTTGGCCCGCACCACATTGCCACCGAAATGCTGCCCGATCGCCTGATGTCCCAGGCAAACGCCGAGCAGCGGTTTGCCTGCTTCAGCGCAGGCGGCGACGAGTTCGAGCGAAATGCCCGCCTCATTGGGGGTGCAGGGGCCGGGCGAGATGAGGAACGCCTGGGCGCCGGACGAAAGCGCCTGTCCTGCCGACATCGCATCGTTGCGGACGACCTCGACCTGCGCACCCATCATCTGGAGATAATGAACCAGATTCCAGGTGAAGCTGTCATAATTGTCGATGACGAGGATCATGAGCCGGGTCTTAGGCTGCGGCACCGATGCTGGCAAATGCTTCGCTCAAACGCACCTACTGCCCAAAGCCGGCGTCGGAAGCGCGCGCGACAGCTTCGTTGGCGGCGGCGATCAGCGCGCGTGCCTTGGCCTCGCATTCGCGCTGCTCATATTCCGGATCGCTGTCGGCCACGATCCCGGCGCCAGCCTGAACGTGCATGACGCCGTCCTTCACCACCGCCGTGCGCAGCACGATACAGCTATCCATCGATCCGTCGGGCGAGAAATAGCCGACGCCGCCCGCGTAGGCGCCGCGCGTCTCCTGTTCGAGTTCGGCAATGATCTCGCACGCGCGGACCTTGGGTGCGCCGGACACCGTGCCGGCCGGGAAGCCGGCAAACAAGGCGTCAAGCGCGTCCCTATCCTGCCGCAGATCGCCCACGACATTCGAGACGATGTGCATGACATGGCTGTACTTTTCGATGGTGTAGCTGTCGGTGACTTTCACTGTGCCAGGCGCTGCGACACGGCCCACATCGTTGCGGCCGAGATCGAGCAGCATGAGATGCTCGGCACGCTCCTTCTGATCGGCAAGCAGGCTGTCGCGATTGGCAGCATCTTCGGCTTCCGTCTTTCCGCGCGGACGCGTCCCGGCGATCGGACGGATCGTGACTTCGCCATCGCGGACGCGCACGAGGATTTCTGGCGAAGACCCGATCACCGCGAATCCGGGAAGATCCAAATAATAGAGGAAGGGCGAGGGGTTGATGCGCCTGAGCGCGCGATACAGATCGAAGGGCGGCAATGGGAATGGAGCGGTGAAGCGCTGCGCAAGCACCACCTGGAAGATATCGCCCGCCGCAATATACTCCTTCGCGCGCAGCACCATCTCGCGATAGCGGCCCGGCGCGAGCACGGACGCCGGCTTCACCTCGTCCACGCTTCCCGCATCGCGGGAATAGGGCGGCAGTGGGGCGGCAAGCCTCGCTGCCACCGTTTCTATACGTTCGAGTGCGCGTGCGACGCTCGCTGCCGGCGTGCCGGTCTCGGGCCAGACCGGCGCTACGAGGAACAGCAGGTCTGTCAGACGATCGAACACGACGATCACGGTAGGACGGACGAACAGCATGTCCGGGAGATCGAGCGGATTGGACGGGGGGCGGGGCAGCCGCTCGACCAGCCCAATCGTCTCATAGGCAAAATAGCCGACGAGACAGGCGAGCGCTGATGGCAAGCCGGCTGGCACGTCCATGCGGCAGCGCGCCACCAGTTGCCGTAGCGCATCCAGAGGATTGCCATCGCACGGTACGAAGGCTTCGCGATCGTCCAGCCAATGCGAATTGATCACAGCATTCGTGCCGTCGGCGCGAAACATCAGGTCGGGCGCCAGGCCCAGCAATGTATAGCGGCCCCGCGTGGCGCCGCCTTCCACCGATTCGAGCAGGAAATCGCCGCGTCCGGCCTCGATCAGTTTCAGCGCCGCCGCAACCGGCGTATCGATGTCGGCCAACTGTTGGCGCCAGACCAGCGCGGGCCGCCCCGCTTCCAGCGCTTCGCGTGCGGCCGCATCTGCCTCGCCCGGATTCACTGCCCGCCAGCGCCGGTCAGATCGCGTTTCACTTGCGCCAATGCTGCGGGGTTGCGGCTGATGCCGACTTCCTTCGCGATCGCCGCTGAAAGCTGCTGCTGGAGTTCATCGGCCATCATGCGGGTGAACTCGCCCTGGGTCGAGTCGACCAGACCAGGTACGGTCGCCGCATCACCCTTGGCGATGCTATCCAGATGCACGAGGAACCAGCCCTTGCCATCGGGCGCGGCGAGCAGCTTGGTCTGCCCGCTTTTCATGGCAAACATCAGCGCAAGCGGCGGCGGGACTTTCTGCCCGGCCTGAATCAAATCGAGCTGGCGCCCGCCCGCTGGCTGCGGCGGCGGCAGGTTAAGGCCGGCCTGCGCGATCGCTTCAGCAAAAGGAACGCCGCCATCCACCTTGGCCGCAATCGATTTGGCGACCGCTTGCGCGCGCGTCGCGGCACGATCGGCCATCAGGTCAGCCATCGCGCGATCCCGGATCTTTGCAAGCGGAGTAGGCGCGGCCGGAACGATCCGATCGACCTTGAGCAGGGCGTGAAGCTGGCCGTTGCCGATATTCTCGACGGTTGGATCATCGTCCGGCGAGCCTTCGAAGGCGGGCTTGAGCAAGACCTGGAGTTCGGGCGCGGCTTTCCAATCGGGATTTTCAGGCGCCGCCCCATTGGGAAGCAGCGGTGGCGTGGTGACAACCTGCAAGCCACGCGCCTTGACGACGTCATCGAAAGTCGCGCCATCGCCGATCTGGTCCTCGATGTCGCCAGTCAGATTGGCGATCGCTTCATCGAGCTTCTGTTTGCGCAGCGAGTCGGCGATGCTGTCATGAACCGCCGCCAGCGATTTGCCGGCTGAATTCTTGATCGCGTCCACATGAACGACATGCCAGCCGAGCGCGCTCTTGACCGGGTCGGTGATGCCGCCCTGCGGAGCGATGAAAGCCGCCTTGGCGACGTCAGGTGAGGCCAGCTCGGCCAATGCGGCCTGCGTGCGATCCCCCAGCGCTGTGTCGGCCGGACTGAACCCTGCGCTTTTGGCCGCCTCGGCAAAGCTCGTGCCGCTCCTCACCTTCGCAACCAATGTCTTGGCCGCAGCTTCGTCAGGCAGCACGACCTGGGACAGCGTACGCATCTGGCTTGGCGCATATTCAGCGGCATTCGCATTGTAGAATTTGCTGATCTCGGCTTCGCTGACGTCCGGCAGCTGCTTGAGCTGATCCTTGCTGATCAACGCGTAGCGCAACACGCGACGCTCTGGAACGGTGTGGCGCGCGAGGTTTTTCTTGTACCAGGCGGTGAGCTCTGCATCGGTCGGAGGGGTTCCGGCCGGCATCAACGCCGTCGGCACGATGCCGATGGCGCCCTTGCGCGTCTCGAGCATCAATGATGCGTAGGGAAGAACCAGTGACCGCGGCGCCTGTGTGCCCCCCGAGGCGGGCATCAGGATCTGCCGGCGCAAAATGGTGCTTGTGATATCGTCGCGCAGCTGCCGTTCGCTGATACGCCGGTCTTGCAGAAACTGGCGGAAAGCTGTCTCGTCAAACTTGCCGTTCAGGCCATGAAATGCCGGGATGCTGGCGATCTCGCCATCGACCAGCCGCTTGCTGGCGACGATATCATGACGCCGCGCCCATTGTGAAATCGCCATCGCTTCGGTGAGCTGTTGGACCAGACTGTCCAACCCGCCTTGCGCCACGAAGACCGGCATGGTGACTTCGGGCTGTTGCTGCTGGATGCCCTGCAGTGCGATCCGCGCGCGCTGCTCGACCTCGGGCGCAGCGAGGCTCTCACTGCCCACCTTGGCGATGGTGTCGCCGCTGGCTCCCCCCGTTAAATTGCCCAATCCGCCCGGCGTGCCGATGCCGGTAACGATGAACGCGATCATGATGAGCGCGAGCAGGCCCAGCACGATCCAGGACGATAGCGCGCGTCGGAAGAAACTGATCATTATGCTTTCAGGGCTCCTGCGGACGCATCGCCATAGAGGCGGAGGCTTGCGCCTTCAAGCGTGAGACGGTTAGAGGGCGGCTGCTCGGCTTGGGCGCGGCCGAACCAGTCAGGAAACAAGGGGTCAGATATGGCGTTGCGTAAGCTGGTAGCGGGCAATTGGAAGATGAACGGGTCGCTGGCAGCACTCGCCGAGCTCGAGGCGATCCAGGCCGCAGCGGCCGCCAACCACAGTGTCGACGTGGCGATCTGCCCGCCGTTCACGCTGATCGCACCCGCCGTCCAGAAGCAGCCGGGGCTGGCGATCGGCGCACAGGATTGTCACCAGTCGGTCAAAGGCGCGCATACCGGTTGCGTCTCAGCGGAGATGCTGAAGGAGGCGGGAGCCAAGCTGGTGATCGTTGGCCATAGCGAACGGCGCACCGATCAGGGCGAGAGCGATGCACTCGTCAAAGCCAAGGCTGAAGCCGCGCTTGGCATCGGGCTTGTTGCGATTGTTTGCGTCGGAGAGACCGAGGCCGAGCGCGATGCCGGTCGGGCTGTGTCGGTGGTGGAAGGCCAGCTCGACGGATCAGTGCCGGTGGCCGGCACCGCAGCGACGCTGGTGATCGCCTATGAACCGGTATGGGCGATCGGCACCGGCCGCACGCCATCGAC
>CBFRWL010000178.1:0-5068 GCA_965727025.1 uncultured Sphingomonas sp. | reverse complement strand
GCCGAGCTTGCCTTCGGCGATCGCGCCCAGGTCCGCGCCGGCGCAAAAGCCACGCCCGGCACCACGCAGGATCACGCAGCCGATGCTGTCGGTCTGGCCTTCCAGCGCGGTGATCTCCGCGTCGAGTCGCTCGAAAATATCGCCGTTCAGCGCGTTGAGCTTGTCCGGGCGGTTGAGGGTGAGGGTGCAGAGCCCTCCCTCGTCGTGGCGCAGCAGTACGTCGTCCATGATCTTCCTCCTCGGGCGGGGGACGCCGGCGCCGAAGGGCAGGCGCGGGGCGCAGGCCGGTATCGCCGGGAGGCGCATGCCGCTCGGCCATGCGTCTCCCGATTTCGGCGCCGTCTAGAGCTGGCCCTTTTCCTCGGAGGTTTTCACGCCCGGGTCCATGTCGATCTCGCGCAGCGCCTCGATCACCGCCGTCGTCGCCGTCGCGATCGCCGGGAAACCCACATAGGAGGTCGCCTGGACCAGCACCTCCTCGATCTCGCGGACGGAAAGCCCGTTGGCGACACCGATCTTCACGTGATTCTTGAGCTCCTTGGTCTGGCGCAAGGCGATGAGGGCGCCCATGATGACGAGGCTGCGATCGCGTCTCGCCAGACCGTCGCGGCCCCAGCTGTCGGCGAAGGAGAATTCAATCGCCATCTGCGAGATCGCCGACGCGAACCCGCCCGAATTGGCCGAGTCCCGCAGAATCTGTGCGAAGTCTGATCCCATCATCTCGGCGATGGTGGCCAGCCCGCGCTCGCGCTTCTGTTCGACCGTCTCGCTCATTCGCTGATCCTCTCCTGCCCGAGGCGCCGTGTGCCTCGCGGGTATACGATAGGCGCTTTGAGTGCGGCGGTGGCAGGCCCTCGACACATATCGCAACCATGAACAGCGAAGGCGTCCGGGTCTGGACAATATGCCGCCGCCGGTCTCAAGATGGAGCATGCCGAGTTCTGCTCCGTTGCCCCAAAGCGATACGTTGCCGCGCAGCCGTCGCACGCGCGGGGAGGTGGCCGAGCTTTTGCGCGAGGCGGCGCGCGCGCTATTCGCGGAACGAGGCTATGCCGGCACCACCACGAAGGAGATCGCGCGCCGCGCCGACGTGAGCGAGACCCTGCTGTTTCGCTATTTCGGCGGCAAGGCGGCGTTATTCGACGAGGTGGTATCCGGCCCGTTCAACGCGCTGATGCACCACTTCATGGCGCTCCATCCCGAGCCCGAGGCACACACTACGCGCGAGGAGGATTCGCGCGAGTTCGTGGCCGAGGTCTATCGCCTGTTCCGCAGTAACCAGGATGTGCTCGGCGCCCTGCTCGCGGCACCCGCGCAGATCGGCGACGGGCGGCCGACGACCCTGCCTGGCTTGGAAGCTTATTTCGACGCTGCCGTCGCCCGGCTGAAAAAGCAATATGTGCTGGAGGGCGGACACAGCGACATCGATCCCCAGATCGCGGTGCGCATCGCTTTCGGGATGATCGCCGCGCCGGTGCTGCTGCGGGACTGGCTTTTCCCGCGCGGGCTCCCCGCTGAATCCGTGATGGCCGATGCGATCGAGCGTATGATGTCTAAGGCGCTCAGCCCCCGCCTGGACGATTGACCGCAGCGCTCCGCCTCCTGTATAGTGTTCACTACACAAAGGAGAGGCGACGGTCATGCCGGCGATACCCCAGATTCAGGAATTCGACGACACTGATTACAATCCGTTCGATTCGGATGAGCTCAACTTCGGCAGCAATCCCAATCCCTATCCGATGATCGCGCAGTGGCGCGCGGAGGCCCCGGTGCTTGCCGGTTCCTATCGCTCGCGCATGGGCTTGCCTGATGCGATGATCGCGCCGGGCGAGCATTTCACCGTCGTCGGCAGTGCCGAGGTCAACGAAGCACTGAGCAATCCGGTCCGCTTTTCCAATTCGGGCTACAAGGCCAATCTGGGCGAGACGTTCGGCCGGGGCAGCATCAGCACGATGGACCCGCCGGAACACGGCCAGTATCGCCGCATCTTCCAGAAGATTTTCCTGCCGCAGCATGTGAAGACCTGGGGCAGCACCATCGTCGATCCGGTCGTCCATAACCTGATGGACAAGTTCATCGAGCGTGGCGAGGCTGATCTGATCGAGGAGTTTACGCTGCGCTATCCGTTCGAAGTGATCTACAAGCAGCTCGACCTGCCGCAGAGCGACGTGCGCGCTTTTCAGCGCCTCGCCATCGGTCAGACCGACTATGTCAACAGCGCCAGGGCAATCGAGGCCGGCGTCAAGCTCGGTGCCTATTTCAAGGGCTTGGTCGACGTGCGCCGAGCGAACCCCGGCGCTGATCTCGTCAGCCTGCTCGCTACCACCGAGGCGGACGGCGAGTATCTGCCCGAAGTGGTGCTGATCTCTTTCCTGCGCCAGCTGATGAACGCGGCCGGCGACACCACCTATCGCGGCACCAGCGTGCTGCTGACCGCGCTGCTCGAGAATCCCGGCCAGTTCGAGGCGATCCGCCAGGATCGCAGCCTGATCCCGCAGGCGATCGAGGAAGCGCTGCGCTGGGACGGCCCGGTCGCCGTACAGCTCCGCGTGGCGGCGGAGGACATGGTGTTCGGCGGCGTCTCCGTGCCTGCCGGCGCCAAGCTCGATATCGTGGCGGGTGCCGCCAACCGCGATCCAGCCATCTACCCGGACCCCGACCGCTTCGACATCTTCCGCGATCGCAAGCCGCACTGGTCCTTCTCGCGCGGCGCGCACATCTGCGTGGGCCAGCATCTCGCCCGCGTCGAGATGACGCGCGCGCTGCATGCCGTGCTCGATCACCTGCCCAACCTGCGTTTTGATCCCGATCGGCCGCGCCCGGAGATTCGCGGCGCGATGATGCGCGTACCCAAGCATCTCTACGTCCGCTTCGATCGCGCCCCGGCACTGGCGGCTTGAAGGCGCCGTCAACCGGGAGCTATCGCGCGACCACTTCCGCGAAGAAGGCGATCGCCCGCAGGTGGTGGGCTTGCGCGCACTGATGCCGGCGATCCGATCGGCACGGAAATAGATTAGCAAGGGGTTCGATCCAGGCATTCTCCACCACCTTCTTCCCTGTGCAGCATTTCAAGGCCTCGACGCTCGCCAGGATAATGCTGCAAGCATCGCAGGAACGATCCCTCGGAATGGACCCTGCCTCGTCTCACGGAATTGCCTTATTATTCGTCCGTAACCGCCGTGAGCGGCAGGACATCGCCGACGCAAGCGTCCGCAAAACCGAGACAGGTAATCATGGCCACCAGCATTAAACCGAGCATTGCCGAGCCGACCGCGCGCTACACCGGGCCGATTTTCGATGCGGACACACATTTTTGGGAAACCGACGATGCTTGGTCGGCCTATCTGCCCGAGAAGGTGAAGAAGGATTGGGGAATCAGCTTCCGCACCGGCGACGATGGCGAATTCGCCATGTACGTCGGCCCGCGCAAGGTGGAGATCAGCGCCGACCACCTCTTCGAGGACGGTCGCGTGCCGGCGCCCGGCAAGCTTCACGAATGGCTGCGCGCCATGAAGGAGGGCAAGGCCGAGATCGACATGCACGTGCCCAAGACGGCGGACATGATGGAGCCGGCGGCGCGGGTGAAGAAGCTAGACGGTTGGGACGTGCGCTCGTCAATATTGTTCATCGGCAACATGATCACCGCGATTAGCTACTTGGACGAGCCGGCGCCGGCTTATGAAGTGCTGAACGCCTACAATCACTGGATGCTCGACCAGTGGGGCTACAATTATCATGATCGCATCTTCACCGCGCCGATCGTCATCCTCGACGATGTCGAGAGGGCCTGCGAGCAGGTCCGCGGCATCGTGAGGAATGGCGGCAAACTGATCCTGATGCCGATGGGGCCCTACAACAACAAGGCCCCCGCGCATCCGGACCACGATCCGTTCTGGGCGATCGTCAACGAAGCGAAGCTGGGCGTCGTCTTCCACGTCTCCGAAGCGATCTACATGAAGCACCACATGGCGGTGTGGGGCGAGCCGGTGCAGCAGTCCCGCATCAAGCAGACCGCCTTCGTGTGGATGCACGGCTATTCGGAACGCCCGGTGATCGAGACGCTGTCCAGCTTCATCTTCTGGAACTTTTTCGAGCGCTTTCCCAATGTCCGCCTGCTTTCCGCCGAGAACGGAGCGGAGTGGGTGCCATCGATGCTGGTCAAGATGGACAAGTGCCGGGGTATCGCCAAGAACGGCTACTGGCCGGGGGGCCAACTCAAGGAGCGGCCCTCGAAGATCTTCATGCGCAACGTCGGCGTGGTCGCCTATCCCGAAGACGATCTGAAATCCATCGTCGACCAGACCGGCAGCGCCGACTGGCTGATGATGGGCTCGGACTATCCTCATGCCGAAGGTGTTGAGGAGCCGCGCCTGTTTGCCGCCGAAGCGTGCCAAGCTCTTTCCGAGCAGGATACGCGCAAGATCATGTACGAGAACGGCATGCGCTTCATGGGTCTTCAGCCCTGACGCCAGACGGAAGGCGACGTATCGTCAGCCGCCGTGCCATTCTCCGGAGGCGCGCTGGCCCGCCTCGATCAGCCGGGTGAGGAAGATGTTCTCATTGGCGCGCATCCGCTCGATCGGGGCGCCGATCATCAGCGCGCCGAGCAGCTCGCCATAGGCGCCGAACACCGGCGCCGCCATGGCCGCCGTGTCCGCGAGCAGCTCGCCTGAGCTCAGGCAGTAGCCGCGCTCCCGAATCTCCACGAGTTGCTGGCGCAGCGCCGCCGGATCCGTTTGCGTCTTGCTGGTGAGCGCGGGGAAAGATCGCCGGTTGAGATAAGGCTCGACAAGCTTGGACGGCGAATAGGCCAGGATCACACGCCCTGCCGCACTGGCATAGAGTGGCGCGCTGATACCGGCTCGCATCGCATATAGCACCATCCGCGGGCTTTGCTCCGCCTCGATATAGATGACGCGCCCGGTCTCCCAGTCGGCCACGCCGAGGCCAACCGTTTCTCCAGTCATCTCGGCCAGCAGGCCGACATGGTTGCGCATCAGACTCGGCAGCGAGAAGGCCGACATGATCTGTGCGGCGAGGCGAAAGGCGCTGGATCCCAACTGGTAGA
>CBFRWL010000177.1:0-5073 GCA_965727025.1 uncultured Sphingomonas sp. | reverse complement strand
GAACAAAACAGGTGATTTGGGCGGAGGCAACGATCTGAAACGTTGGCAGGACTGGCGGCAATGATCGAGGCAGCTCGGCTTCTCGACATCCGTACAATCTCGTCCCGTCTTGACATGCGACCCTGCAGTTCGTCCCTTCCAGGGACGTGAACGAACGGTGTGGGGGCGGACAATCTCGTCCACAGGCTGAACCAAGGCCAAGAGGCTGCAATGGAAGACTTTCTGCTTTACGAAAAAAGCGGCGGCATCGTCACGTTGACGATGAACCGTCCCGAGACGCGCAACGCCCTCTCGACCTCGGAGATCTGCTCCGAGTTTGTCGACCGGTTAAGGGCGATTGAACGCGACCCGTCGGTCAATGTCGTAATCCTGACTGGCGCTGGTCCGGCTTTCTGCGCCGGTGGTGATATCAAGAAGATGCGCGATCGTTCGGGGTTCGCGCCGATGAAAACGATCATCGACACCCGCGACAGTTATCGCAGGACGATCCACCAAGTTGCCAAGGCGTTAAACGCGGTCGAGGTGCCGATGATTGCGGCCGTCAACGGGCCAGCGATCGGGGCCGGTTTGGACTTGGCCTGCATGTGCGACATGCGGATTGCAGCCAAGTCTGCGAAGTTTGCGGAATCCTTCATCAAGGTGGGCATAATCCCCGGCGATGGCGGCGCGTGGTTCCTCCCGCGAGTCATCGGAATTTCCAAAGCGAGCGAACTCGCATTCACCGGCGATACGATTGATGCCGAGGAAGCTGAACGGATCGGCCTTGTTTCGCGGGTGGTTGAAGATAGCGAACTCATGAACGCAGCGCGTGAACTGGCATCGCGTATCGACGCGAATCCCGGCCGGACCCTGCGGATCACGAAGCGCCTCATTCGCGACAGCAGCCAACTGTCCCTTGAGCATCACCTTGAAATGGCCGGCGCGTTCCAGTCCATCGTTCATGAAACCGAGGATCATCGAGAGGCTCTGGATGCTGTGCTCCAGAAGCGGAAACCGTCCTTCAAAAACATATGAGATCGCAAAGAGAGGCTCTGCCGCCCGGCGCATGGCCTCCGGCACCACAGAAGTGATCCCGCCCAAGAGCTGGTCGGCCCTTTGTGAAGCGATTTGTGAAAGGGCAGGGAAGCGTGGGGTGAGTGTCGTAAGTGAGGGCCTGGCTCAACGACCAATTTCGCAGGTCAGGATGGTACATGGTTGATCAACGCGACGCAGTGCGGCTGAAACAGCTAACCCAGCAGTTGGGTTGGGACTTCGTCTCTCCGTGGGTAATCGTAGATCAGTCGCGGATCGACGCATTTGCCGATTGCACCGAGGATCATTCCCCAATCCACGTAGATCCGCAGGCCGCGGCTGCGCTGACCGGAACCGCCCGAACCGTCGCACATGGCATGCTGTCGCTTTCGCTGCTTAGCGGCTTGTCGACCGCCTTCCTTGATCTGATCGAAAAACAATCCTGCCTAAACTATGGGTTCGACAAGGTTCGTTTCCTCGCCACGATACCCGAGGGCAGTCGCGTACGCGGGGTCTTCCGCCTTGCCGAAGCAGTCGAGCGCAAAGCAGGGCAATGGCGGATTCGAATTGAATCGACGCTTGACGTGGAAGGGGCCGACCAGCCCGCCGTCTTCGCAGATTGGCTGCTGCAGATGGAAGATTTCGCGGAGGACCTCGCTGATTAGCTAGCGGCGCACAAGCCACGGCCTACTTGGGTATAGTATAATTGCTTTGTTGTTCCTTCCCTGAAAGCCATATTGGGAGCAGGTCATGAAGTTGGAAGGTAAAGTAGCGCTTGTCACGGGGACCAGCCCAAATATCGGGGGTGGTATCGTTGAGGCACTTGCCGGTGCCGGCGCGGCAGTCGTCGCGGTTGATGCACGCAGCGAAAATGCGAACTGTTGCGCTGCAGCGATAAAGGCGGCTGGGGGTCGCGCGATCGGCATCACTTGTGACGTAACTGATGAGGACGCGGTCCGCGCGGCGGTTGAACAGGCTGTGGCAGAGTTCGGGCAAATCGATATCCTCGTAAACAACGCCGCCTTCTTCAACCAGAAGTCGATTGCAGACATGCCATTCAAGGAATGGCGCGCGCAGAACTCGGTCATCCTTGACGGTGCGTTTCTCTTCACGAAATACGTGACCGCGGTCATGATGCCGCGCCGTACCGGCGTCGTCATCAACGTGATCTCTACAGCGGGTCATCAAGGCCAGCCCGGCAATATTGCCTACACCACTGCTAAGGCGGGCCTGCTGAATTTCACGCACGGCGCCGCGATGGAGCTTGCCGCGCACGGCATCCGCGTGGTCAGCTTGACGCCAACCGCTACGGAGGTGGACGAGATGGCCGAGCGCGCGAAGCGATGGAAGATGGATCTGGGCCCGCAGCCAGACTATTCGGAGCTTACTGCACGCTTCGCCAGCCGGATACCGATGCAACGTCTGCCCAAGCCGAGCGACTACGGGGCTGCGGCGGTGTTTCTCGCTTCTGACGATGCCGCAATGATTACCGGAACTGACCTGCGCGTCGATGGCGGCGCGGTCGCCCGGTACTGGGCGTGGGATCCGTCCGATCGCTAGCATTGGCATTCTCGCTCCCTCGCCCCGTTGGCAGCGGGCTCCGGCCGGGGCCATTCTTTTGCGCAAGACTGCAGCAGCGGCGCAGGGCGCAATCACGCAGCCGGTTCGCTTTGCTGCCCACCCTGCTAGCTGTTTGAAGACTCCCATTTGCAGCACAGACGCAAGCTGAGTTGACGTTTATTAGGTCACTTGTTTCATATGCCCAATTGCGACACATTCTGTGCTGACCGAGTCCATGATAGACCCGAACGAGAAGAGGATGTCCGAAAATGGAAGCGCTGTCCGTGACACAGGGACCAGGCGAATATGCCTCGTTCTGCCGAATTTGCACCGCTGGCTGTGGCACGCGCCTGACGGTAGATGACCAAGGCCGTATCACCCGTGTTGTGGGCGATGATCAGAACGAGCTGTCCTCTGGCTATGCTTGCTTCAAGGGCCTTCAGTCAGGCCATGCGCACCGGGATCCGCAACGCATTCTGCGTCCGCTGAAGCGCCAGCCAGATGGCAGGTTCAGCGAGATTTCGATGGAGCAAGCTCTTGACGAGATCGCGGCTCGGCTTGGCGAGCTGAAGGGGGAATCCGGCCCCAATTCGATCGCGCTTTTCGCCGGCAACGGTTCGATGATGATTCAAACGGCAGTCGGTATGAACCGCCATTTCTTGCACGCAATCGGATCGGAGCAATATTTCACGACGATTACCATCGATCAATCGGGCAAGATGGTCGCAGCAGGCCGGACCGGGAGCTGGGCGGCTGGTCCTCTCGACCTTGTCGACATGGATGTGTTGATGTTGTTCGGGGTGAACCCGTTTATCGCTCACTCGACGATGTCAGTGCTCGGGGTCGATCCCGTAAAGCGGTTGAAGCGTGCGAGGCAGCGCGGGATGAAGCTGATCGTCGTGGATCCGCGTCGTACCGAGACCGCGGCGCACGCCGATCTTGCGTTCCAGCCCTATCCAGGCGAGGACGCCGCAATCGCGGCTGGACTGATCCGTCTGATCCTCGATGAGGGATGGCATGATGTCGAGTTTTGCGATCAATATGTCGGCGCAGAGCGATTGGCCGCGTTGCGCGATGCGGTCGATCCATTCACGCCGGAAGTGACGGAAGCGCGATCGGGGCTGGAGCCGGGAGCGCTTCGGATGATCGCCGAAATGTTCGCACGCGACAACCGCCGCGGTCACGTGATGACTGGCACCGGTCCCAATATGTCGCAATATTCGAACCTTGCTGTTCATATGGTTCAGCTGCTCAACATCATCTGCGGACGTTTCCCTCGCGCCGGCCAGAAAATCACCTCGGTAGACATGCTGAACCCAGGCAAGGAAGTATATGCCGAAGTCATTCCCGCAATGCGACCGTGGGAGAAGCATCCCCCCAGCCGCATCCGTGGCGCCAGCAACTTTTTCGGCGAGCGTGTCTCGGGAACGCTGACGGACGAGATTCTGACGCCAGGACCGGACAAGATCCGCGCGCTGATCGTCGATGGTGCCAACCCGATGACGTCTTTGCCTGATCGCGACAAGGCCCATGACGCCTTTCGCTCGCTCGACCTGCTCGTCGTCATCGATACATGGCATACGCCGACGACACAGCTTGCCGATTATATCCTGCCCGCCAAGCTGCAATATGAGCGGTCAGACATGTCGCCGTCCCATCCTGCGCTCAAGTTTTACCCCGGTGCGTGGGCGCAGTTCACCCCTGCGATCGTGCCAACGCCGGAGGGCGCCGAGGTGGTGGACGACTGGTACGTGTTCTGGGCTTTGGCCAAGCGGCTGGGCGTGACGATCAATTTCGCCGGTAAGCGCCCCTTGGATGGCAACGAGCCGCCGACCACCGAGCATCTGATCGAAATCCTGCTGGAGAACAGCCAGACCTCTCTCAACGAGCTGCGCACTTACCCACATGGTCGGCAGTTTCCGATGAAGGAGGACTTCGTCAAGCCGCCCCGTCCCGGACATGATGCGAAGTTCGACGTGATGCCGGCCGACGTGCTTGACGAATTGCACCGCTATCAAAACGAGCCAGTCGCGCAGCATCGCGCAGGACCCGGCAGCGAATTTACGCATCTTCTGTCTTCGCGGCGCCTGCGCGACCTCTACAACAGCTACGGCATCCTGATGCCGACGGTGAGGAAGCGCAACAAGTACAATCCGGCCTATCTCAACAGTGAGGATCTGGCGGAGCTGGGATTTGAGCCTGGCCAGCTGGTCGAGATCATTTCTGCTCATGGGCGCACCCGGGCGATCGTCGAACGCGATAATACGATGCGGCGCGGCGTCGTTGCGCTCAGCCAGGGCTGGGGCGGGTTGCCCGGAAAAGAGGACATCATGGTCGACGGCAGCTGCGTCAACGCGCTGATCGACACTGACAAGCATTTCGAGAGCATCAACGCGATGCCCCACATGACGTCGGTGCCGGTCCGTTTTGAGCCAGTCGCAGTGAACGAGGTTGCCGTAGCAGCGTGATGCGCGCAGCGCGCCAGCGACAAGGCCGCCGCGC
>CBFRWL010000176.1:0-5113 GCA_965727025.1 uncultured Sphingomonas sp. | reverse complement strand
ACCTTCGAGAGATTTTCCTGCCAGTGCTGCCCGCGCTTTATGCGCGGTGGGAACGCGCATTGGGCCATCGCCCTAAAAGCTTTCTGCGCCCCGGCAGCTGGATCGGCGGGGATCGCGACGGCAATCCGAACGTTACCGCGGCTTCGCTGAAGCTGGCGCTTGGCCGCGCGGCCGAGATCGTAATTTCCCATTATCTGGACAAGCTGCACGAACTCGGGGCCGAGCTTTCGATTTCCACCGAGCATGGCGGCACCACGCCCGAGGTCGATGCGCTGGCGGACCGCAGTCATGACCTGGGCGCCGCACGTTCCGACGAGCCTTATCGCCGCGCGATCAGCGGCATCTATGCGCGGCTCGCGGCCACGTACAAGGCGATCACCGGCCAGGATCCGGCGCGGCCTGCACGGCTTGAAGCCGAAGCCTATGCCGATCCGCAGGCCTTTCGTGCCGACCTGATCGAAATCGCGCACGCGCTGCAAAAGGATGGCGGCGGGATGATGGCCACCGGCGGTGCCCTGGGCCGGCTGATCCGCGCAGTTGAAACCTTCGGGTTCCATCTGGCCACGCTGGATTTGCGCCAAAACTCGGACGTTCACGAACGGGTGGTGGCCGAGCTGCTGGCAAGCGCAGGCGTCGAAGCCGATTATCAGGCGCTCGACGAGGACGGCCGCGTCAAACTGCTGACCCGCGAACTCAGGACGCTGCGTCTGCTGAGCACGCCTTTCGCCCAGTATGGCGACGAGACCATTTCGGAGCTCGCGATCGTCAAGGCCGCCGCCGAAGCCCATCGGCGCTACGGGCCGCAATGCATCACCACCTACATCATCTCCAAGTGCGACAGTATCTCGGACATGCTGGAGGTCTACATCCTGCTCAAGGAAGCAGGCCTCTACCGGCCCGGCGATCCCCCGCAGGCCGCGATCATGGTCGTGCCCTTGTTCGAGACGATCGGCGACCT
Organism: uncultured Sphingomonas sp.; assembly: GCA_965727025.1. Classification (GTDB taxonomy): domain Bacteria; phylum Pseudomonadota; class Alphaproteobacteria; order Sphingomonadales; family Sphingomonadaceae; genus CANJQJ01. The sequence goes on along the minus strand of CBFRWL010000176.1, from coordinate 4,155 downwards.
CGAAAACGCGCCAGGCATCATGAAAGCCTGGTTCGAGCTCGAGGACATCGGCAGCATCGCCAAGGCGCGCGGCTATCAGGAGGTGATGGTCGGCTATTCGGATTCGAATAAGGATGGCGGCTATCTGACCTCGGTCTGGAGCCTCAACCATGGCAGTTCCGAACTGGCCAAGGTATTTGCCGGCGCGGGCGTGGGCATGCAGCTTTTCCACGGCCGCGGCGGCGCGGTCGGGCGCGGCGGCGGATCGAGCTTTGCGGCGATCCTGGCACAGCCGAGCGGAACCGTTCAGGGGCGCATCCGGATCACCGAGCAGGGCGAGGTGATCGCCGCCAAATATGGCACGCGCGAGAGCGCGATCGCCAATCTCGAAGCGATCGCGTCGGCGACCGTGCTGGCGAGCCTCGACGGCCCAGCCATCGCTTCGTCAGAGCGCGCCCGCTTCGCTACGGCCATGGAAGAGCTGTCCGCCAATGCTTTCAAGGCCTATCGCTCGCTGGTCTACGGCAATGACAGCTTCCGCACTTTCTTTCGCCAGATGACCCCGATCGCCGAGATTGCGGGGCTCAAGATCGGTTCGCGCCCAGCCAGCCGCACCAAGAGCGACCGGATCGAGGATCTTCGCGCAATTCCCTGGGTGTTCAGCTGGGCGCAGGCGCGCGTGATGCTGCCGGGCTGGTACGGCGTCGGGCATGCGCTCAAGGGTTTCAAGGACAAGGCGCTGTTGCGCGAAATGGCGGAAGCATGGCCGTTCTTCCAGGCGACGCTTGCCAATATGGAAATGGTGCTCGCCAAATCGGATATGGCAATCGCCGCCCGATACGCGGCCCTCGTGCAGGATCAGAGCCTTGCCAAGGATCTGTTCGGCCGCATTCGCGACGATTGGCAGGGTACCCACGACGCCTTCCTGTCCGTCACCCGGCAGACGCGGCTGCTGGAGAAGAACCCGGCGCTGGACATCTCGATCCGCCTCCGCCTGCCCTATATCGAGCCGCTCAACCTGCTTCAGGTGGAGCTGCTCAAGCGGCACCGCGCCGGCGAAAGCGATCCGCGCGTGCGCGAAGGCATCGAGCTTTCGATCAATGCCATCGCGACTGCCTTGCGCAATTCGGGCTGATCAGGCCGGCTTCGCGCCCGGCGTTCCACATTTAACGAACTTGCCTTTGGTGTCCTTGCAACGGGTGGGTTGAGCAGCAGGCGGCGGGCATTTTATGAATTTGCCCTTCGCATCCTTGCAGGGGCCTTTGGGCGCTGGGGCTGCCGCCGGGGGCGGGCATTTTATGAATTTGCCCTTCGCATCCTTACACGGCGCGGCAAGGGCCGGAGACGCGAGCAACGACAAAGCGGCAGCGACAGCAAGCAAACGTGACATCGACCTTCTCCTCTGCTGACTTGGTCATTCTACGGGAGACGCCATGACGTCATATCTCCCGCATCTGCCTATCAGCGGCCAGACCAGCGCGCCTTTACGAAATAGCCTGTAATTACCGCTGCGACGACGACGCAAAATCCGACCACGCCCCAAAAGGACCATGGCTCATGCGCATAGGGAATGCCGTCCACGTTCATCCCCAGCAGCCCGGTGATGAACGTAAGGGGCAGGAAAATCAGCGCCACAATCGAGAGGAGGAGCGCGCGCGTATCGAGCATCTCGGCACGAAGGTCGGTCAGCTGCTCGTGCAGCAGCGCTGAACGTTCGCGGATCGCCTCCAGTTCTTCGGCCATGCGCGCGAACCGGTCCGCGGCTTCGCGCAAATGCATGCGATCGTCGTCATTGAGCCAGCCGCACATGAGCCCGGCAAGCCGCTCCAGCGCCTGCCGCTGCGGCGTCACGAAACGGCGATAGCCGATCGCATCCGATCGCACGCTGCCGATCCGGCGCCGCATGGCGAAGGCCTGGTTGGGGTTGAGGTGGGTTTCGCATTCATCGATGACGTCACCGAGGTCAGCGATATGCGGATCGAGCCGCCCGGTAATGTTCGACGCGAGCGAAGTGATCAGATCGCCGGGATCGGCCAGCCGCCCTTCGCTCATCTCCTCGCGGACTGCCTCGATCCCCAGCAGCGTTCGAAAGCTCACCGAAACCACGCGGCCGGCCTCCGCCCACAAGCGAATGGAGACGAGGGCATCCGGATCGTCTTCCGGCGTGGTTCCCAACCCGCGCAGATTGATGAGCGCGCCGCCGTCGAAGATCTCCACGCGCGGACGCGTTTCGGCCGCCGCCAATGCGCGAACCGCCGCGTCCGGAATGCCGCTTTGCTTTTCCAGCCAGGCAATCGCCTCAGGATCACGGCCATCGAGATGGCACCAGCTGAACTCGCCCTCGACTCCGGCATTCGCTTCTGAAACGCCGCCATCTTCGCGGCGGACCAACTGCCACTGCTTCATCAGCCCATCCATCGCAGCCAAAGGGTGAGACCGGAGACCGGCAGTGCAGGCGGGACGCCGCTTACCTCGCGCACGGCGTCTGCCCGCGCGCGATCGAGAATGGCCGGGGGGACGGCAAGCTCATGAACGATGCGATCAGCCCGGCCGAGCCAACGCGCCTGACGAAGGGTAAGATCGTCGGGATCGGCCGATCGCAGCTCAACAGTTTCCAATCTTGCTTGGCCAGCGCTGCCCGTTTCCTCAAGCCAGCCTTCTACATTTTCAGCGGAATGGTCCGCCAGCGGATCCAGCGGACCGGCCGGTGAAAGGGCTGCATCGATCGCCCGTCGCCGGTCGTCGGCATCCGGCCACCGGGTTCGGATATGATCGCGCGCGCGCGCCAATGCCCGCGCAAGCACACCCAGATTGGCAGGCAGCAGGGCCTCGAGCGCGATCCGCAGCGCCTTGGCCAGTCCCGCCGATGCTCCGCCAGTGCCGATCGCGATGAGCACGGGTTCGCGATCCACGATCGCAGGCATGGTAAAGTCGCAGAGATCGGGACGATCGACGACATTGACCAATATCCCGCGCGCCTTGAGCCCCTTTGCCGCCGCCTCGGCCATCGCACGGTCGTCGATTGAGACGATGGCGATGCAAGCATCGACATCGTCCGCCACCACGATTCCACCGCTGCGCTCGATCAACCGGCGCTTGGCATCGGCCGCAGGCGCTTCGCCCACAAGGATCACGGGCCGTCCGGTCAGCTTCAGAAAGATCGGCAGGCTATGCATACGCCCTTCTCGCCCGCCTGCATACAATTGCCAAGCGCCATGCGGGCTCTGTTTTCGAGCATCCCTCAATGCTCCCGGAAGCGTCGCTTCGTCGCGAAGCTGCCGTTTGCTTCGATCAGAGCCAGTCCGGCAGCTTGTCCGCCGCGACAAGCGCTTCGATCGGCGTGCGTTCGCGCACGATCGACCAGCGGCTGCCCGAAACCAGCACTTCGGCCGTGAGCGGACGGCTGTTGTAGGTGGACGCCATGGTCGCGCCATAGGCGCCTGCCGTCATGAAAGCGACGAGGTCGCCTTCCGTGACCCGGTCCATGTCTCGCCCCGTCGCGAAGGTATCGCCGCTTTCGCACACCGGCCCGACCACATTCGCCGTCATCCGCTCGCCATCGGGTGCGACCGCGCGGATATCGTGCCACGCGTCGTATAAGCTAGGACGCATCAGGTCGTTCATCGCGGCATCGACGATCACGAACGGCTGACTCACCCCTTGCTTGATCCGAATCACGCGGCTGAGCAGCACGCCTGCATTGCCGACGATCAGCCGGCCCGGCTCGAAGATGAAGCGCGTGCCCCAATGCTTCGTTACCCGCGCCGCCATTTCGCCATAGAGAGCAGGCGTCGGCGGATCGGGAAGGGTGCGATCATAGGGTATGCCCAGCCCACCGCCAAGGTCAGCCACCTTGATGTCATGGCCTTGCGCGCGCAGATCGCCGATCAGCGTCCCGATCCGCTCGAACGCCGCCTCCAGCGGCTTCAGATCGGTGAGCTGGCTGCCGATATGGACAGCCACGCCGTTCGCCTGCAATCCTGGAAGCTCGCGCGCCATGGCATAAGCGGCGGCGGCGCGATCATAAGCGATGCCGAACTTGTTCTCGGATTTCCCGGTCGAAATCTTGGCGTGGGTGCCGGCATCGACATCCGGGTTGATACGGAACGCGATCCGCGCCGTCTGGCCGCGTTGCCGCGCCACCTGTGACAGCAATTCGGCTTCGGGCTCCGATTC
>CBFRWL010000175.1:0-5162 GCA_965727025.1 uncultured Sphingomonas sp. | reverse complement strand
CGGCCGATCCGATGAACATATTGCTCGGCCACATTGGGCAGTTCGAAGTTGAAGACGTGGCTGACGCCGCCGACATCGATGCCACGCGCGGCGATATCGGTCGCCACCAATATGCGGATGTCGCCCTTGCGGAAGGCGCCGAGCGCAGCTTCGCGCTGCGGCTGGCTCTTATTACCGTGGATCGCCGCCGACTGGATGCCGGCTGCGGTCAGATGCTTCACCACCCGATCGGCGCCATGCTTCGTGCGGGTAAAGATGAGCGCACGGTCGATCGGCTCGCGCCGCAGCAGGATCGTCAGCAGCGCCTGCTTTTCCGACTGGTTGACGAAGATCGCGAATTGATCAACGCGTTCCGCGGTCGTCGCCTGCGGGGCGACCGAAACCTTGACGGGATCGCTGAGAAACCGATCGCCGAGTTCAGCGATCGTTTTCGGCATCGTCGCGGAAAAGAACAGGCTTTGCCGCTTCTTCGGCAACAATTGATCGATCCGCTTCAACGCGTGAATGAAACCGAGATCGAGCATCTGGTCCGCCTCGTCCAGCACGAAGATCTCGACCTTGCGGAGCGATAGCGCACGTTGATCGATGAGATCGAGCAATCTGCCGGGCGTTGCTATCAATATGTCGACGCCCTGCCCCATCTGCCTGATCTGACGATTGATCGGCACGCCACCGAAGATCACGCCCACCGTCAGGCCTAGATATTTGCCGTAGGTCGCAAAGCTTTGCGCGATCTGGCTCGCCAGTTCGCGAGTCGGCGAAAGGACGAGCATCCTGCAAGCCCCCGGCGTGCGCGGCTGCGGCTGCGCGGCCAGGCGGTGCAGCGACGGCAAGGCGAATGCCGCAGTTTTTCCGGTGCCGGTCTGCGCGATCCCGCAGAGATCGCGCCCGTCCAGCAGAGCGGGAATGGCCTGAAGCTGGATTGGTGTCGGCACATCATAGCCTTTGGCCGTGAGCGCCTTGAGAATAGGCTCGGCCAGGCCGAGTTCAGAAAATTGGGTCAAGAACAATTCCATAATAAGAGGGCCGCACGCGCCAAGGCATGCGGCAGCGGATCGATCGACAACCCGCGCGATATGGGAAGCCCTGCAATACGTCCCGAGCGACGGGCGCATTCCGCATCAAAGCAGCGGACGATCGCACCAACCCAGCCGAACCATCCAGGGATAAATACCAAGGATGATGGACGTGGGCGCGCCCATGGCACGCAATCGCGGCGAAAGAAAGGCAAATCCCCATTCAACTCTGCCGCGAATCATCATCGCCGCTTGATCCGGGGCTGCTTTGCCCCCACATGGCAGCCATGCTGATCGAAACAGAACCGACGCCCAATCCGGCCACGCTCAAATTCCTGCCGGGCAGGATCGTGATGGATCAGGGTACGCGCGATTTCGCCGACACCGAAGAAGCCGAAGCATCTCCGCTTGCCTCGGCACTTTTCAGCATCGGCGATGTGAGCGGCGTATTCTTCGGACGGGACTTTGTTTCCGTCACGCTGGGGCCGGGCGGCTCCTGGCCGCAGGTTAAGCCCGATGTGCTCACCATTTTGCTCGATCATTTCTCAAGCGGCGCGCCGCTCTTCTTTCAGGGCAGCGCGTCATCGATCGCAATTGATAATGAAGACGTCGTCGAGGGAGACAGTCCGGAAGACGCCGACATCATCGATCAAATCAAGGATCTGATCGAAACCCGCGTTCGTCCGGCGGTGGCGCGTGACGGCGGCGATATCGTCTATCGCGGCTTCCAGCGCGGCACCGTGTTTCTTGCAATGCACGGCGCGTGCTCGGGCTGTCCATCGTCGACCGCAACGCTGAAGAACGGCATCGAAAGTTTGCTCAAACATTATGTTCCTGAAGTAACTGAAGTACGCGCGATTTGAGCGTATCGGTTCTTGCTCAAGGCTATGTGAAAAAAAGGGGAAACGATGGCCGAGCCTTTGTCTGATAGCGCGCTGGACCAGCTCTTCAGGTCGGCGCGGACCTATAATGGCTACCTCGACACCCCCGTAACCGAAACCGAACTGCGCGCCATTTACGAGCTGTTGAAGATGGGGCCGACCTCGGCCAACTGTCAGCCGCTGCGCATCACGTGGTGCGTCACTGAGGAAGCAAAAGCCAAGCTGGCTGCGCTGGCGTCTGCGACCAACGCGGAGAAAATTCGCAAAGCTCCTGTAACCGCTATTCTGGCCATGGACATGGAATTTTACGAAAAGTTCCCGCAGCTTTTCCCGCACGCTGACGCACGTAGCTGGTTCACTGGAAATGCTGAGATGATAGCGACCACGGCATTTCGTAATTCGTCGCTGCAGGCCGCCTATTTCATCATGGCAGCGCGGGCATTGGGACTGGATACGGGGCCAATGTCCGGCTTCGATAACGCGGCCGTGGACGAGGCATTTTTTGCGGGAACATCACTCAAATCCAACATGATTTCGACGCTGGGGCGCGGTGATCCAGCATCGATATTCGAGCGCCTACCCCGGCCGCTGTTCGAGGATACCAATAGCATCGTGTAAGCTAGGCTGGTGCAGCTTTCGATTTCAACGGCAACGGCGGCCTGCTCGGTCGCACTCATTCAGCGGGAAACCCTTGTCGCGGAACGACATGAGGTGGTGGGCCGTGGGCATGCCGAGCGCTTAGTCCCCTTGATCCGCGATCTGGTCGGTAGTCAGCAACCCGACTCGATACTGGTCGATTGCGGCCCAGGCAGCTTCACAGGCATTCGCGTGGGCCTCGCCGCCGCGCGGGCGCTAGCGCTTGCCTGGTCCATCCCTGTGAACGGCTATTCGACACTGTCGCTGATTGCAGCGGGAGCAACAAGCGATGCTCCGACGCTCGGCGTCGCCATCCTCGGTGGCCATGGCGAGCTTTTCGTACAGGATTTTACAGCACGTCCGCTGACACAGGCGACCGGCATAGCTTCAATGCCCCTCGATTCAGCAGCATCTTTCATTGCGTCTGAACTGGTTTTCGGCTCGGGCGCGGAAGAACTGGTGCGCGCACGCGGTTATGGATCAGGGCTGGACGCGCTGCCACGCGCTGCCAATGCCCGGCTGCTTCCCCCAACGTTACGGGAGCTCAAGCCGAGCGCCATCTACGTTCGCGCTCCGGATGCGAGCGTAGCGTGAACCTTCCCGCTGACCAGGTCACGCTTGTCGATGCGGGCGCCGAGGCAATCGATTTCATCATGCCCGTCATGGAATCGGCGTTCGATGCGGCCTTCGGCGAGGCTTGGCGACGTGATCAATGCCTCGGCATCTTGGGTATGTCGGGCGTTTGGCTCAAAATGGCACTGGTGGAAAACAGTTGTGCCGGCTTCGCATTGACCCGCGCCGCGGGCGGAGAAGCGGAACTGCTTCTGATCGCGGTGATCCCCAAGATGCAAGGAAAAGGCATAGGGCTACAGCTTATCGACTCGGTGATCAAAGACGCAGCGGCACGCGGCGCTTCTCTTCTCCACCTCGAAGTAAGGGACGGAAACGAGGCTTATCATTTATATCGCAAGTTAGGTTTTGTTCCGGTGGGACGAAGGACCAGCTATTATCGTGGTCGGTTTGGCCAGTCATTTGATGCGCTTACTTTGACCAAGACGCTTTAGCATTTCAGTAGCGCAAAAAAACGCTGTTATAATATTGCATCCGTACGCGCTTGGCGCGATATCGGCATCGCGCAGTCTATCGCTGCGCTATAAACATTATAACGAGCGGGTGGCATATGTCGGAAGAAAATACAGTGACTGAAACTTTGATTACGCTGACAGCGGATATCGTGTCGGCTCATGTTAGCAACAACAGCGTGGCGGTATCGGACCTGCCGTCGCTCATCCAGAATGTACATTCTGCGCTGAGCGGCCTTGGCCAGGCGGCGCCCGCGCCGGAAGCGAAGCCGGAGCCTGCGGTTTCCATTCGCGCCTCGGTAAAGCCGGACTACATCGTGTGCCTGGAGGATGGTAAGAAGCTGAAGATGCTCAAGCGGCATCTGATGACGCATTATCAGATGACGCCCGAGCAATATCGCGCGAAGTGGAGCCTTCCGGCCGATTATCCGATGGTCGCTCCGAACTATGCGGAGCAGCGCCGTTCGCTGGCCAAGAAGATCGGGTTGGGCACCAAGCGCCGGCGGCGCTAAGGCTATTTCCTCGGCTTCCGTCTTTCACGGAATTTCTATAGGTAAGTGATCCAGCGGAATCATACCGCATGAGACGATAAGGATCCGAATGCCCCGCAAGATAGACGTCGAAGCCCTTTGCCACGAAAAGGGCCTCCGGATTACGGAACAGCGGCGTATCATCGCGCGCGTTCTTTCGGAAGCCGAGGATCACCCCGACGTGGAGGCGCTGCATGCCCGCGCCTCCTCGATCGACGCCGGCATCTCGATCGCAACCGTTTACCGCACGGTGCGGCTGTTCGAAGAGGCCGGAATTCTCGAGCGACATGATTTCGGCGACGGCCGCGCGCGCTACGAGGCTGCGCCCGAAGCGCATCACGATCATTTGATTGATGTCGAGAATGGCAGGGTCATCGAATTCGCGGACCCGGAACTGGAAGCGCTGCAGAAGAAGATCGCGCAGCGGCTCGGATTTCGTCTGGTGGATCACCGGATGGAGCTTTACGGCGTCTCGCTTGATCGCGACCGCTGAAGGAATGCAAGTTTGAGCCGGCCTTCCCCGAAGACCTTCGCGATCAAATCCTATGGCTGTCAGATGAATGTCTATGACGGCGAGCGTATGGGTGAATTGCTCCAGGCCCGCGGCATGACGTCTGCGCGGGAAGACGAACCTGCCGATCTCATCGTCCTCAACACGTGCCACATTCGCGAGAAAGCAGCCGAGAAGGTTTATTCCGACATTGGTCGCGCGGTGAAGCGTGCCGAGGGTCGCAAGCCAATGATTGCGGTCGCCGGCTGCGTGGCCCAAGCCGAAGGCGAAGAGATCGGCGCCCGGGCGCCCGCCGTCGACATCATCGTCGGCCCGCAATCCTATCACCGGCTGCCGCAGCTGATCGAGGCTGCCGCTTCAGGACAGCGCGCAATCGACACCGACATGCCGGCGGACGCCAAGTTCAACGACCTTCCAGCGCGCAGAAAGCAGGGACCGAGCGCATTCCTCACCGTCCAGGAAGGTTGCGACAAATTCTGCACCTACTGCGTCGTTCCCTATACGCG
>CBFRWL010000174.1:0-5181 GCA_965727025.1 uncultured Sphingomonas sp. | reverse complement strand
AAGGACGAAGACGCCCCGATCTTCCAGGTCGCGGACGTCGGCCTGGTGGCGGACCTGTTCTCGGCGGTGCCGGCGTTGAACGACAAACTGTGAAGGGACACGCCCGCTAGTCGATACGGTCGGCACTGCACGAACGGCGTGATGATCGCGACCGCGTACCGGAAACCGGTGGGGTGAGTCTGGCACAAGCTGGTCCAGAGGAAGGCGATCGCTTCGGATAGCTTCCCTCAGCAGGCGGAGACCGGCTCGACCCCGGCCTGTTGTCGGCTGTCCGTTGGAATACTTGCCGGATATCTGGAATCGTCACCTAATTCCAGCGCAGACGCGAAACGATGGCGGTGCATTTGCTTCATCGCTGTTGACGGCAGGGAAATGCACAGAGACAAGTCATGCAGAGATTTGGGGACGACCAAATCCGCAAACCCTGGCCGCTGACGCGGCTTTCCTTGGCGAGGGTGACTATTTGCATGATTGGTAACACTCGTTTGGCAGATTCTGACCGTGCTCCTGAGCCATGCCTGAAATGGCGGGACGCGATGCTGGCGGTTATTTGGCGACGGCAGCAGCTTTCCCAGTTGGCGAGAACTGCCGACTCGTGGAGGCTACCATGAACGTAAATTTTGCCGGCCGATTGGCATTTATCTCCGGGGGCGCAAGTGGGATCGGCCGGGCAACTGCCATCGAGCTTAGCCGGAAAGGGATGAAAGTCGCCGTGGCCGATATCGATCTGGCCGGGGCAGAGCGCGTCGCTGCGGAGATAGGCGGAGCTTCGGCCGTACTGCTCGATGTTCGTGATCCGGCCAGCTGGGGCGCGGCGCTGGATCAGGCTGAGGACCGTCATGGGCCGCTGGCTGTGATGGTGAGCAACGCCGGCGTTGCCGGCAGCACGAATCCCGTCAGCCAGACATCGCAGGCCGCGTGGGAATGGTCGCGATCGGTCAATCTAGACGGCAACTTCTACGGCTTGACGCAAGGCTTGAGCCGCATTCTTGCATCGGGCCTTCCGGGTCACCTGGTGGCGACCTCGTCGCTGGCGGTGCTCAACGTAAAGACCCGGATCGGCGTTTATTCCGCAATGAAGGCCGGAGTGCTCGCACTGTGCGAGGGGCTTCGCGACGAACTGGCCGGCAGCAACATCGGGATTTCGGTCCTGCTTCCCGGGCCGGTGAGGACCCAATTGCTGGAGGCGAACGCCTCCCGGTCGCCCGGCCAAATTTCGGTCGATCGGTTGGAATTTCAGGAGGAACTCCTGCGCAACGGCCTCGACCCTGAGGAGGTTGCTAACATGGTTGCCGCTGCGATCGGGACAGCGCGCTTCTGGCTCTTTCCGAACCGTGACCTGGAAGACCGGATCGATACGCGTGCGGCAGACATGAAGGAATCATTCCGGTCGCCTGGCATGGGATAAGGGCACGTGCCGAGCGTGGGAACAAATAACGGAATAACAAGCTGCGATGTTTGGTATGCTGCACCTGATCGCAGCGCTCGCGATCGGTTCAAGGGGCAAGGCAATAGCTTCTCGCCTCAAGGGAGAAAAGGGGTGGTCACGGCAGGCACGGATGTCGATCTTAGGACGGTTGCCAAAACGATCGCGCCATCGAAAGATAAAGGTCGCGGACGTGTGATCTGGACACCAACGGCCGAAGATCGCAGCCAGTCGACACTGACCGCATTCATGACCTGGCTCAAGCAGCACCGGGGCCTGTCATTCGATGCATATGAAGACCTTTGGCGCTGGTCGACCACGGAGCCGGCGGGCTTCTGGGATGCGGTCTGGCACTTTTTCGGCATCGAGGCGGATGCTCCCTACCGGTCGGTGATGGAGGGCACGGGCTTTCAGAACACGACCTGGTTTCCTGGGGCTCGGCTCAATTTCGCGCGCATGATGTTGCGGCACGAGGAACGTCTGGCTGACGAGATAGCGATTACGGCATATCGTGAGGACGGTAGCCATACTGACTGGACCTGGGCCGAGTTTGGCGCGGCGGTACGGAGGGTTGCGACCGGTCTAAGGGCAATGGGCGTCCAACCGGGAGATCGGGTCGCGGCCTATGTGCCCAATGTCGTGGAGGCGGCTATCTGCTTCATCGCGGCCGCGGCCGTCGGTGCCATTTGGTCTTCGTGCAGTCCCGAGTTCGGCGCTGCCGCAGTGGCGGATCGTTTCTCGCAGATCGAGCCGAAGCTGCTCATCGCCGTGCCCCGCTACACCTATGCAGGTGTGCTGCATGATCGCGACCAAGTCCTTCGCGATCTGGTCAAGGCTCTGCCAACGCTGGAGCATCTCGTGCTCCTGCAGGATGATGCCGCCAACCTCGATTTTCCTGGCCTTCCAGTGTCGAGCTGGTCGTCGCTTGCGGCGACCCCCGCGCCGACGCGGGGTGCTTTCCAGTACGAGTCGGTGCCCAGCGATCATCCGCTGTGGATCGTTTATACTTCCGGTACGACCGGCGCGCCGAAGGCGATTGTTCACACCCATGCCGGCGCGCTCCTCGGTATAATGAAGGACCTCACCTTTCACTTGGAAGTCACCGAAGGCTCGGTCCCGTTCTTCTATGCCACGCCAAGCTGGATCGTGTGGAGTATCGTGCTGGGAACCCTCAGTCTCGGTACGCGTGTGGTGCTTTACGATGGCAGTCCGTTCCATCCCGACCTCGGCTGCCTCTGGTCCGTCGCCGAACGCTCAGGCGCAACCATTTTGGGGGTGAGCCCCGGATTCGTCGCCCGGATGAAGGAACGGGGATACGATGCTGCCGCAAGGCACGACCTTCACAAGCTCAAAGCGCTCGTCCTCTCGGGCGCGGCCACCGAGGCTTCGCTCTTCGAATGGCTTACCGGAGTCGTGCCCCTAAATTGCCGAATTTTATCGCAGGCAGGCTCGACCGAAATCTGCGGAGGCTACGCTGGCGGAGTCCGCCTCCTGCCGATCCACGCAGGCGAGGCCACGGCGCGAGTGCTGGGAATGGACGTGGACGCTGTCGATCCGGAGGGAAGATCGCTGCGCGGCGGAGCTGGCGAGCTCGTGATCGGGACCCCGTTCCCCAATGCGCCGAAATGCTTGTGGAACGACCCGGGCGGCACCCGGCTGGCGGCAAATTATTTGTCGCAATACGGCGGCCGATGGCAGCAGGGCGACATAATTGTCATCTATGACGATGGAGGTTGCAAGGTTCTCGGCCGATCCGATGCCACGATGAAACGCCACGGCATCCGGATCGGTGCTGGCGAGTTGTATCGCGCCATCGAGGATGATCCGGTTGTCGCCGATGCAATCGCTGTCTTCCCGCAAGCGGGGCATCTTCGCGATGTCCTGATCCTATTTGTGCGTCTCGCGGACGGCCAAGTGCTGCACGATAACTTGCGACACGCGCTCGCTACGCGGATCGGTGCGAGGTTGAGTCCCCGCCATGTCCCTGACCTTATCGCGGAAGCGCCTGCAATCCCATATACGTCGACGGGCAAGCGCCTCGAAGTACCGCTTCGCCATTTGCTTGAGGCTCACATCGATGCACAGCAATTCTGCGCCTTGTTGCAGCACGACCGCGCGACGGCAGATTGGTACGTGGCTTTCGCGGAGCTGCCTGTCTCCTGACATGTTCGGCATTGGGGCACTCTACCTGAGCATAGACTGAAATATGGCAAACGGGTTGCGACTATGGACCGGTAAAAGGCTATGGACTTGCTGGCTGTCTAAGGTAGAACGGGTGCACTAGATATTAAATGGAGAGGGCGGAGGGGCGCATGAATGGCGTTGAAGAAGCCGCGCGCAACCCCTCGATCCCGTTCGGACAGCAAAGGCAGTTGCGATGATTAAGGCCTTTGATCTTGGCCTCGCCGAGATCCCTGCACTCGTAACGGGCGCAGCCTCCGGAATCGGGCGGGCAACGGCACTGCTGCTCGCCGAGAGCGGTGCGCATGTCGCAATCGTCGACAAGGATGGTGCCGGTGCCGTTGCCTTGGCCGACCAGATCAATGCTGCGGGAGGTCGCGCGGTCGCGATCGTTGCCGATGCTGGTCGTGAAGCCGAGACCCGCGCCGCGGTAGCTGAGGCCGAAACTTCACTTGGTGTGATCCGCGTGCTCGTGAACAATGTCGGGATCGGAGAGCGCCGCCCGATGCTGGATATCCCGATCGAGGATTGGCGGAATGTCATCGACATCAACCTGACATCGGCGTTCCTCTTCAGCCAGCTGGTTGCGCGTCGGATGGTCGACGAACGCGTAAGTGGCTCCATAGTCAGTATCGCATCCGTCGCCGGGGAGACAGGAATCCTTAACCGCAGTTCCTACGTTGCCTCGAAGCACGGTGTCGTCGGGCTCACAAAGACGCTGGCGCTGGAACTTGCGCCGTACAAGATTCGCGTGAACGCAGTTTCCCCGGGTATGGTGGCAACTAACCTTACCGCGAAGCTGCTGAGCGACCCGGCACGCGCTGCACAGACCAATTCGTTGCATCCGTTGAACCGCGTGGCCCAGCCAAATGAGATAGCCGACGCGGTCGTGTTCCTGGCCTCCGCCCGATCAAGCTTCACCACCGGGACCGTCCTCGTCGTTGACGGCGGGTTCCTGGCTGGCAAGGACTCTTGATGCATTCTCCTTTCCAGGCGCCACGCGGTGACAGAGGAGGGCAGGGACATGGCTCGCTTGCACGCCACGAGCACAGATAGGCCCCGCTGAGAGGACGAACATGGAACGCCAGAAAGAGCTCGACCTAAACGGCAGGGTTGCGATCGTCACCGGAGCGAGCCGCGGGGTAGGTCGGCAGGTGTCGCTCGATCTGGCTCAACGCGGGGTCAAGATGGCACTGGTCGCGCGTACGGTCGATCGCGATCCAGAGCTGCCAGGCAGCCTTGGTGAAACCGCGCGACTGGTCGAGGAAGCTGGCGGCGAGGCGCTGATCATCCAGGCCGATCTTGCGGAGCGCGCAGACCTGAAGCGTATCATCGACGAGACCGTAGCCCGTTTCGGCGGTGTCGATATCCTGGTGAACAACGCCGCCTCCACGGTGGGCACCGTCTGGTCGAAGACCTTTCTCGATATCACCTTTGATGAATGGTCGCGCGATTTCGACATCAATCTCCACGCACCCTTCATCCTGATGCAACTCGTCACGCCGATCATGGCCCGGCGCGGCGGCGGGCGGATCATCAATATCACCACCGGATCTGCCGAAGCGCATCGTCGG
>CBFRWL010000173.1:0-5194 GCA_965727025.1 uncultured Sphingomonas sp. | reverse complement strand
ATCGTCAACGTCGCCATCATGGGAGTTTAGGTCATGCGCTGGACGTCGATGTCCGCCATCTACTTTCTCTTTTGGGCGTTCAGCTTCTTTCTGGTGCTGCCATTCAGATTACGTTCGAGCAACGCGGAAGATCTTTACGTGGCAGGCCAGGCGGAAAGCGCGCCCCCGCATTTCAGCTTCGGACGCACCATTCGCTGGGCGGCCTTGGTGGCGGCCGTGCTGTTTGGTCTGTTCTACGCCAATTATGTGAACAGGTGGATCCTGCCGGACATGATCGACCTGTTCACCCCACAGGCCGCGAAAAGTTCAAGCTAGCTTGAACCCTTCTTTGTTCATCGCGACGGTGAGCTGGCTATTTTCTTCCTCGCTTAGGCTTGCCTGCAGCGCCGGGAAAATTGTGTCCTCTTCTTCGCGAATATGCTTTTCGAGCGCCGAACGAAATTCGCGCAGCTTGGGCAGCCAGGCCGGGCTGCTCTTCGGCAATATCGTCAATTCGTAGAGGAACTGCTTCACATAGCCGTGGTCATGGTTGAGGTGATCGGCTTCCTCGCGCTCATCATGATCGCGCAGCGCGGGGTAGATCGCATTTTCTTCCTCAAAGGCGTGCTTCGAAAGCGCGTGCTTGAGCTGCATCAGCAGCATCGCCCGCTTGGTGGTTTGCGAATCCTTGGTGGCTTCGAGCTTGTCGAAGATACCGAGCGCCATCTTATGTTCGGTCTTGAGCGCTTCGAACCAGTCGCCGGAAAGAGCGGAAACGCCCTGAACCACGGCTTTCCTGCCGACGCTTGCGACAAGACCGGCCAACACGCCAGCGGCTGCGATGCCGAGCATCGCACCCTGGCTCAAACCCCCCGAGCGGTTTCCATTGTTGCTGCCGCTCTTGTTGTCGTTGCCGTTGGAGCGCGGGCGCGTGGCTCTGCTGCCGCTGCTGCGCTTGCCTGAGGTTTCGGATGCGGTGGTCGTGGCCATGGTGAAGACTCCTCGTCTCTTGCTTGGCCATCAAACCCCTGGTGAATGGGGGAGTTCCGCCGATTGCGACAAAGCTTCGCGCAGCTCGGCGAGCCATGCGTCGGGCACCGCGTCCGAAGGCATGCGCCAGTCGCCGCGCGGCGAGAGGCTGCCGCCAGGCGACACTTTGGGGCCATTGGGAATGGCGGAACGTTTATATTGGCTGGCGAAGAACCGGCCTAGGAAGGCCTCCAGCCATTTGACGATCGTCGCCATGTCGTAAGTGGTCTTGCGGGCTTCTGGGAAGCGCGCGGGCCATTCCCCCTTTGTGGCGTCGTGCCAGGCGTGCCAGGCCAGCCACGCGATCTTCGATGGCGGCAGCCCTCGCCGGAGCATGTGGAACAGAAAAAAGTCATGCAGCGCATAGGGGCCGATATGTCCCTCCGTGCTCTGCACGGCTCCGGCCGCGTCGGCGGGAATAAGCTCGGGAGAAATTTCGCGCTCGACAATCTCGGCGAGGATTGCACTCGTCTTCTTATCGAACTGACCGCTGTCGATGGTCCAGCGGATCAGATATTGGATCAGCGTTTTCGGGACGCCGCTGTTGACCGCATAATGGCTCATCTGGTCGCCGACGCCATAAGTGCACCAGCCCAGCGCCAGCTCGGACAAATCGCCCGTGCCGATGACGAAGCCGCCATGCTGGTTGGCGAGGCGGAAGAGATAATCGGTGCGCAGGCCCGCCTGCACATTCTCGAACGTGATGTCGTAGACCGCCTCGCCCTTCGCAAACGGGTGGCCCATGTCGGCAAGCATCTGTTGTGCGGCTGGCCGAATATCGATCTCCGCCGCCTGAATTCCCATCGCCTGCATGAGGGCCCAGGCATCGGATTTGGTCGCGTCGCTCGTGGCGAAGCCCGGCATGGTATAGCCGAGGATGGTAGACCGCGGCAGGCCCAGCATATCGCATGTCTTGGCGGCGACGATGAGCGCATGGGTCGAATCGAGGCCACCGGAAATGCCGATGATGAGATGCTTGCCCCTGGTCGCCTGAAAGCGGCGGGCAAGACCATCGACCTGGATGTTGAACGCCTCGTAGCAATCCTGCGCCAGCCGCTCGGGGCGGTTGGGCACATAAGGAAAGCGGCGCTGGCGACGCTTGAGTCCCACGTCGCCCGTCTGAAGCGGGTGATCGAAGACGATGCGGCGAAACCGGCTTTCGGGATGGCCGGCGGCGGCGGCTGCGTCGTTGAAGGTCCCCACCCGCATGCGCTCGAGCCGCAGCCGCTGAACGTCAACGTCGGCGACCACCTGCTGGGGCTCGCGGCAAAATCGGGTGGAGGCGGCAAGTTCTTCGCCCATCTCGTTGATGACGCTCTGACCGTCCCATGCCATGTCGGTCGTGCTTTCGCCGGCGCCTGCAGCCGAATAAATGTAGGCGGCGGCGCAACGCATAGCCTGCGAGGCGCAAAGCGTCGCCCGGTCGTCAGCCTTCGCGATGATGATGTTGGAAGCCGAGAGGTTGCAAAGAATCAGTGCGCCCGCCAGGGCGCCGGTGCTTGAAGGTGGCGTCGGCGCCCAGAAATCTTCGCAGATTTCGACATGGAAGATGAAATCCGGCAGCCTTTCAGCGGCGAAGATGAGGTCTGGCCCGAAGGGGACGGTCTGCCCGGCAAGCGCAATGTCGAGGCCGCAAAGCCCGGCCCCCGAAGCAAACCAGCGCTTCTCATAATATTCGCGATAGTTGGGCAGGAAGCTCTTCGGCACCACGCCCAGAATTTTGCCGCGCGCGATCGCCACGGCGCAGTTGTAGAGCCTGCCATTGCGGCAGATCGGCGCGCCGACGAGCAACACCGGACGAAGGCTTTCGCTTGCTTCCAAAATCCGGAGCAAGCCCGTTTCCACTGCTTCGAGCAAGGCGTCCTGGGTCAGAAGATCGTCGATCGCGTAAGCGGAGAGAGAGAGCTCGGGAAGCACGAGCAGATCCGCTTGCTCCGCATCGGCTGCGCGCGCGCGTTCGATGATCGCCTCGGCATTGGCCGCCGGATCAGCGATTGTTACCTGCGGCGTCGCGGCTGCGACGCGAACCAAACCGTGCCGATGGATCGAGGAAAAGGGCAGACCGCCAGTCAATCATTCGCTCCTGATCGTTCAGCGGTCTTGTCCATCATTCAGGCGCATTTGTCACCTTTCAACCCACTGAGAGTAACGATGCACCTGTCTGCACGCGATTTTCCGCGAGGCGGTATATTGGCGGGGAAATATTGGGCGAATGGGGCCTATCTTAGGGGATAGGCCGTGAAAATATAATCCTTGGCTTGAACAGCAATGTGGCAAGCATGGCATTCGGATTTGCCGAACGACTTGCCGCTTCCCACGGGCGTGAATGCCTTGGCCGCGGGGTCGTAAGTGAATTGCGCATAGCCCCAGCCATTCGTGTCCGGAAAGCGTTTGGAAGACTTTTCGATGAAGGAGACCGACTTGAGCTTATCCGGCACCATGACGAAATAAGGCGACTCAGGGTTCTTTTTCTGGGACCATTCAATCTTCACGATCTTGGATCCTTCAGGGAAAGGCTTGCCGTTGCCGGGAACGCCAGCCTTATAGGCATTGATCATGGTTGGGTTCGCCACGATGACCTTCAATCCATCCTCAACCTGGCTGACGGCGACATCTTGCCAGTCTTCGTATCCACGGATTTCCGCAAACCCAAGGCCGTTGGGTGCTTCGAGGACGTATTTGTCCTGCGTTGTGAATGCCATGCTGGCGAACGCGGCGGGCAAGGCGATGAACGTTGAAATGCGCGACATGATAAGCCTCCATGAATGAGGCCGAGGGTGGTCTCGGCAGCAGCCAAGCAACACGCGCCACAAAACAAACATTCGCTGGAAAAATCAGAAGGGAACGAGCCTGTTCTCAACCACGCGCAACGCCTTTCGGTGTGCAAAGTTCCTGGAGCGAATGCAGGCCTCAGGGTGAGTAAGCGGGGCGGATCACGCCGTCTTCGTGCGGCCGGTTCGCACTCTCGCTGTCGTCCAAGACGACGACCTCGTCCGCCAGCCGTGCGATCTCGTTCTGCTCATGACTGACATAGAGAATCGGTATGCGCAGCTCGTCACGAATGCGCGCGATCACGGTCATGATCTCGCCGCGGCGAGGAGCATCGAGCGAGGACAGCGGCTCGTCCATCAGGAGCAGCCGGGGTCCGGCGAGCAAGGCGCGGCCAATTGCGACGCGCTGGGCTTCCCCCCCTGAAAGGGTCTGCGGCCAGCGATCAAGCAAATGACCGATACCAAGAAAACGCGTGACGTCGTCGAGATCGATCCAACGGTTGGCGGTCTCTGCAAGCCGATGGCCATAAAGCAGGTTCGCGCGGACCCGCTTGTGGGGAAACAAGCGGTTGTCCTGAAAGATATAGCCGACACGGCGGCGCTCGGGCGGCACATCGATCCTGCGAACGTCGTCGAACAAGGTTTCGCCGGCGATCGCGATATGGCCGCGCTCCGGACGGAGCAGGCCGGCCACCATGTTGAGAATACTGGTCTTGCCAACGCCGGAGGCGCCGAACAGCGCCAGCAGGCGGGCGTCCGAGACATGGTCGATCGCGACAACGCGGTCGCCGAGGCGCTTTTCCGCGCGGAGCTCAAAGGACATGAAAACTTCCGGCAGCGCGGCGACGGCGGACGATCAGCTCCGACACGATCAAGGCGATAAAGGACAACAGGATCGAAACGAGTGCAAGTCGGGCGACGACGGTTTCCTGCCCCGGCACCTGCAAGGCCGCATAGATCGCGAGCGGAATGGTGCGGGTTTCCCCAGGGATGTTGGAAACGAAGCTGATCGTGGCGCCGAATTCCCCGAGCGAGCGCGCGAAGCCAAGCACTGCACCCGCGACCACGCCGGGCAACGACAGCGGCAGCGCGATGGTTAGGAAAGCATGCCAGCGGCTTGCCCCAAGAGTGCGGGCGGCCTGCTCGAGCCGGATGTCCACGGCCTCGATCGAGAGACGCATCGCCCGCACCATCAAGGGAAGCGCCATCACGGCAGCCGCGAGCGCGGCGCCGGTCCAACGAAACATCAGGGTCAGCCCGAAGCTTTCTTCCAGGAAGCGCCCGGCTGGGCCGGTCCGGCCAAAGGCGATCAGCAGCAGCCAGCCGGTGACGACCGGCGGGATCACCAACGGCAGATGCACCAGCGCATCGAGCAACAGCTTGCCGGGAAAACGGACGCGGGCAAGCAGCCATGC
>CBFRWL010000172.1:0-5211 GCA_965727025.1 uncultured Sphingomonas sp. | reverse complement strand
GTGGCGCACCCGAAGGGATTCGAACCCCTGGCCTTTGCCTTCGGAGGGCAACGCTCTATCCAGCTGAGCTACGGGTGCGTTGCAGCGCGCTTAGCAAAGCATGCTGCCTGCCGCCAGTCTATTCCGGCCCGCTTTATTCCGGCATTCAATTCCAGCGCGGTGTCGCGCGCTTATTTGCCGGCGCCGGTCACCGGCTGGAACTGGCCGAGCCCGCAGCTTGCGCCGCGCATCAGCCCCGGCCCTTCCTGCAGCACGGTGATGATATCGGTGGAGCACAGCTCCGAAAGCGAGGTCTTGTAGGCGAAGCGCTTCTCGAAGCCCAGCTGCGGACAGCTGTTGGGCAGGGAGCTGCGATAGACCTTGCCGCCATTCATATAGAAATCGATCGTCTGATCATCGCGCACGCGGCTTTCGCGGATCTGCGTGAGCGGGATGCAGCTCACCGGCTTGCCGGCCGGTTGGGCGGCTTTCCAGGCATCCTTGTCAGCCTTGGCGTCCGCCTGTGCGCCGAGCGCTAGCGTCCCGAGCAGGGCGAGTAAGGGCAGATGCTTTCTCATTTCCGTCTCCATCGGTCGGGGCTTGCGCCGCCTTGCCATCAGGCGCGGGCGTCTTGGGCCTGAACGCGCAAAGATCGGCAACGATGCATCGCCAGCATTCGGGCCGCCGCGCTTTGCAGATATAGCGGCCATGCAGGATTAACCAATGATGAGCATGGCGACGGAATGGCGCCGGCGTCACCTTTTCCAGCTTCAATTCGACTGCCAGCGGCGTCCTGCCCGGCGCCAGGCTGGTGCGGTTGGAGACGCGGAAGATGTGGGTGTCCACCGCGATCGTCTCCGCCCCGAACGCGACGTTCATCACCACATTGGCGGTCTTGCGGCCGACGCCGGGCAACTGCTCCAGCGCGTCGCGATCTTGGGGCACGCGTCCACCATGCTCGGCGATCAGCCGCTCGGAGAGTGCGATGACGTTCTTGGCCTTCATGTTGAACAGCCCGATGGTTCGGATGTGCCGCTTCAGCCCATCCTCGCCCAGCGCGATCATTTGCTCCGGGGTCTTCACCGCTTCGAACAGCTTCTTGGTGGCTTTGTTAACGCCGATATCGGTCGCCTGGGCGGAGAGCACCACCGCGACCAGCAGCGTATAGGGATTGACGTAGGCCAGTTCGGTTTCCGGCGCCGGATTGTCCTCGGCAAGACGGCGGAAGAATTCGAAGACGTCCGCTTTCTTCATAGGCCGAGCACGTCACCCATCCGATAGCGCCCGGCAGGTTTGCCACTCAGCCAAAGCGCCGCCTTGACCGCGCCACGCGCGAAGATGGCGCGGCTTTCGGCGCGGTGGCCAAGCTCGATCCGCTCATCGTCGCCGGCGAGGATCACCATATGATCGCCCGCCACCGATCCGCCGCGCAACGCCGCGAAGCCGATCGCACCGGGCTGGCGCGCGCGGGTGATGCCGTCGCGCCCCCGATCGGCCACGGCGGCGAGCTCGACGTTCCGTCCCGCTGCCGCGGCCTCGCCCAGCAGGAGGGCGGTGCCCGAGGGGGCGTCGACCTTGTGGCGATGATGCATTTCGAGGATCTCGATATCCCAATCGGGGCCGAGCCGCGCAGCCGCCTCGCGGACCAGATGGGCGAGAAGATTGACCCCGAGCGAGGTGTTGGCCGCCTGCAGCACCGCGACCTGCCGCGCCGCCGCCTCGATCGCCGCATGATGTTCGGCCGCGAGCCCGGTCGTGCCGACCACGATCGGGCATTGCGCCCCGGCAGCGGCGGCGAGATGGCCGGCCAGCGCATCCGGCCGGGTGAAATCCACCAGCACGTCGCTCGCCGCTGCCAGCTCCGCGGCGCTCGCATAGGCGCCGTGCACCGCGCCATCCTGATCGATCCCGCCGGAAAGCGTGGCGCCTGCCTCGCTGACCGCGATCGCGATGGCGCGCCCCATGCGGCCCTTGGCTCCCAATATGCCAATCTTCGTCATCGCGCGTCCTTTCAAGCTGGCGCTTCATGGGCGAGCGGCGCGCCATCCGCAAGCGGGAGCGATCGCGCAAATATATTCCAGACGTTAACGCGGCGCGGTCGCCGGAAGCTTATTCGGAGAGGAAAGCCCGCGTTGTTGCGATGAATGCCTCCAGCCGGTCATGATGAACCCAATGGCCGGCATTGTCGAAGCTTTCGACCCGCGCATTGCGGAAATGGACGATGCGGCCGTCGTCGAGCGGATTGGGCGCCCAGCTTTCGCGGCCATAGACGAGCAAGGTGGGGCAGGTGATGCGCGACCAGAGATAGGCGACTTCCTCCTCACGGAGATCGATCGGCGCGAAGGAGCGGACATAATTGTCGAACTTCCAGCTATAGCTGCCATCCTCATTCTGCATGATGCCGTGGATGGTGAGATGGCGCGCCTGGGCGGGCGTAAGATGCCGATTTTCCTCCTGCATGCGTGTAAAGGCATGGTCGATCGAGGCATAGCGTTTGGGCTGCCGCCCGCTCAGGCTGCGCTGATCTTCGATCCAGTCGCGAAGCCGTTCGTCCAGGCTCTTGCGCGCACGCTCTTCAAGGATCTTGGGCGGCATGCCGAGACCCTCGATGACGATCAGCTTGGCAACATTCTCGGGATAGAGGCCAGCATAGCGCAACGTGACGAAGCCGCCGAAGGAATGCGCGACGATCGTGACCGGTGCGAGCTGCTGCTGGTGGATGAGCTGCGCCAGATCATAGACGTGCGCGCTGACCGAATAATTGCCATCCGGTGACCATTGGCTGTCGCCATGGCCGCGCAGATCGGGCGCGATGATGTGATAATCCTTGCGCAGCCGCTTGGCGACCCAATCCCAGTTGCGGCAATGATCACGCCCGCCGTGCAGCAGGATCATCGGCGGCGCTTCAGGATTGCCCCAATCGACATAATGCAGGCGGAGCCGCTGCGAAATATAGGTGTGCGAGGTAAGATCGGCGATTTGGTCGGACATGCGATGCGGTCTAGGCAGCAGCTGTCCTTTTAACAACTGCTTCCGCGCGGGGCCGGAGCGGGCTGCTGATCCTCGCCAGGCAGCTCCACCGGATCACCCAGGATCTCGCGCGAATAGAGCCGAATGGCGAGCGTGTAGGCCGTGACCGCCAGCGCCCCCGAAAAGAACAGCCCGAAGGTGCCGAACGCATAGCCGCAGGCCAGGATCAGGAACAGGTAGAGCGCAGGGGGCACCGAAACCACCCGCTGCGAGATGAGCGGCGTGATGATATTGGCCTGGACCACGCGCACGATCGCGTAGGTACCGAGCACGCCCCAGACCGAGCCGTCGCCCGCCAGCGCTATGATCACCGGCGGGATCATCGCCAGCGTCGGCCCGACATAGGGAATGAATTCGGAGAGGCCGCCGAGCAGGCCGAGTGCTGCCCATGCTTCGATGCCCGACCACCAGAGCCCGAAGCTGATCATCACGCCCATCAGCGCCATCGAGATAAGCTGGGTCAGCAGCCACAGTCGCAGCGTCCGCGCGACGTCGCTCAGCGCATCGTGCGCGACGTCGCGATAGGCGGGCGGCGCCAGCAGCACGAGGCCGCGGCGGTAAAGCCGCGGTTGCGCGGCGAAGAAGATGCCGCCGATCAGGATGATGATGAAGTTGACGGCGATCTCCGAAGCGCCCCAGCCGGCCTTGAACAGGCGCCGGGCGAGCCCGCTGCCGCGCGCGCCGTGATCGAGCGAAGCAACCAGCATCTGCCCCGCCGGGTGTGACATCAGCGAAGCACGGACTTTGGCCCATTGGCCCGGCAGCGTCTGGTTGAGGTGGCTGATCTGCTGGCTCGTCTGCGATCCGAACAGCCATCCCATCAGCCCGAGCAGAGCGAACAGGATGGCGGTGGCGATGGCGAGGGCGATCGATCGGCGCCAGCCGGTCTTGTCGGCGATCATGTCGGCCATTGCCGAAAGCAGGACGCCGCCGATGATCGCGCCGAACGCCAGCAGGATGAGATCGGCGATCTTGTAGAGGAAATAGCAGAGCGCGACGGCCAGGATCACATAGAGCAGGCGGCGGATGAAGCTCCATTCGTCCTCGGCGGGCCGCAGCCGCATTCCTCAACCTTTCGCCTGTTGCGGGCGCTGAACGAACCGCGTGCCGCACGGTTGCGCCACGCCCGATCGTGCAAGGCCATGGATAAGATTTTGCGACAGGCCGCTATTTCCCAGCCATATCCATTCGGCTATCGGGCGGGCGTGGGCGGTATCAGCAACATCGTGATCCTGACCGGCGCCGGCATTTCGGCCGAAAGCGGGCTGGCGACCTTTCGCGGGCCGGATGGGCTGTGGGAAGGGCATCGCGTCGAGGATGTGTGCACGCCCGAGGCGCTCGCGCGCGATCCGGTAATGGTGCATCGATTCTACGATGCCCGCCGCGCGGCGCTGGCTGAGGTGCAGCCCAATGCCGCACATGTGGCGCTAGCGCGGCTGGATGCGCACTGGCCGGGCGAGCTGCTGATCGTCACCCAGAATGTCGACGATCTGCACGAGCGCGCTGGGGCGAAACGGCTGCTGCACATGCATGGGGAGTTACGCTCTGCGCTTTGTGCGAACTGCGATGCGCGACGGCCCTGGGAGGGGCCGATGCTGTCCGCCGGCTCGGCCCCGGCTGCGTTCGCCGCGCCCCAATGCGCGGCGTGCGGTGCTGCCGCGCTCCGCCCGGACATCGTCTTCTTCGGCGAGATGCCCTATCAGATGGAGCGGATCGAGCAGGCGATATCGCGCGCCGACCTGTTCGTTTCGATCGGAACTTCGGGCGCGGTATACCCGGCGGCGGGCTTCGTGCGTACCGCGCGCTATCGCGGCGCACGGACGCTCGAGCTCAATCTCGATCCCTCCGACGGCAGCATCTTTTTCGATGAGACCCGGCTCGGTCCGGCGAGCGCGCTGGTGCCGGCCTGGGTCGATGAGTTGCTGGCATGATCGCGCTGTTGATCCTCGCGCTGGCGCTGGCGATGGATGCGTTCGCGGTCTCCTTGTGCCAGGGGGCGGCGGCGCGGCCGACACCCGTGCTTGCGCTGCCGATGGCGGGCGCGTTCGGGCTCGCGCAGGCGCTGATGCCGATCGGCGGCTGGTTGCTGGGAACCGCCTTCGCCACCGCGATGGCCGATTATGATCATTGGGTGGCCTTTGGCCTGCTTGGGCTATTGGGGCTCAAGATGATACGCGAAGGCTTCGCCCCGCCCGATCCATG
>CBFRWL010000171.1:0-5214 GCA_965727025.1 uncultured Sphingomonas sp. | reverse complement strand
GGCAGATCATTCGGCTCGGGCTGAAATTTTGAGCATCCGCCATGCCTGGGTGATCGGTGCTGGCCTCTCCGGCCTGTCGGCGGCGGTGGCGCTGCGAGGCGGCGGCGTGCCGGTCAGCATCCTCGATTCGGCGGCGCAGGCGGGCGGGCGCTGCCGCTCCTATCATGATCCGCAGCTCGGCCAGACCATCGACAACGGCAATCATCTCGTGCTCGCCGGGAACGAAGCGGTAAAGCGCTTCCTCGCTGCAATCGATGCGCCGACGCGGCTCGGCGGTCCGGATCATGCCGACTTCGCCTTCTGCGATGTGCGATCGCGCGAGCATTGGACGATCCGGTTCAACGATGGCCGCCTGCCCTGGTGGGTGCTGGTGCCCAAGCGGCGGCTTCCACACAGCAAGGTGCGAGATTATCTTCGGCTAGCCCGGCTGCTCAAGGCGCATGATGGGCCGCTTGATGCCTCACAAATGGCTGACAACCCGGTGTGGCAAAGGCTCATCGAGCCAGTGCTGCTCGCCGCACTCAACACCGCGCCCGCCGAATCCTCCGCCCGGCTGGTGTCCGCCATCCTGCGCGAGACGATCGGCAAAGGCGGCGCGTCCAGCCGGCCGATGATCGCGCACCCAAGCCTTGGCGCTGCGTTCATCGATCCGGCGACGGCGTGGCTGGCTGCGCGCGGCAGCGAAGTCGAGCTGGGCCAGCGGCTGAAGGCGATCGCCTTTGCCGAGGATCGCGTGACGGGGCTGGATTGGGGCCAGGGCATCGAAACGGTGGCAAAGGACGATGCGGTCATACTCGCAGTGCCGCCCTGGGTAGCGACGACGCTTGTTCCCGGGCTCGACGCGCCCGACGAGATGCGCGCGATCGTCAACGGCCATTTCGCGTTCACGCCGCCGGCGGACGCTCCGCCGATGCTCGGGGTGATCGGCGGCACCGCCGAATGGATCTTCGCCTTTTTCGAGCGGATCTCGATCACGGTGAGCGCCGCCGACCGGCTGATCGACGAAGACCGCGAGGCGCTCGCGCATCTGTTCTGGGCGGATATCTGCGCTGCCTATGGGATCGATGCGCCGCTGCCGCGCTGGCAGATCGTCAAGGAAAAGCGCGCCACCTTCGCCGCGACGCCGGATCAGAATGCGAAGCGGCCCGGCGCCGCGACGCGCTGGCATAATCTGTTTCTCGCGGGCGATTGGACTGATACAGGCCTGCCCGCCACCATCGAAGGGGCCTTGCGTTCGGGCGAAACAGCCGCAAGGCTGGCGCTCGCTTCGTGAGTGCGGGGGAAGCGGGAGGATCGTCTCACCATGGCATCGCTGGCTGAAAGCCGAACCTTGAACTTGCTGGATATCGTCGATCGCTCGGTTACGAAGGCGACGCGCGCGCTCGCCGACGCGCAACGCGAAGACGGCCATTGGGTGTTCGAGCTGGAAGCGGACGCCACCATTCCCGCCGAATATGTGCTGCTGCGGCATTATCTGGGCGAGCCGCGCAATGGGGAGCTGGAGGCGAAGATCGGCCGCTATCTCCGCCGCATCCAATCCGCGACACATGATGGATGGCCGCTCTATCATGAGGGCGCGTTCGACGTCAGCGCGACGGTCAAAGCCTATTATGCGCTCAAGATGATCGGCGATCCGATCGACGCGCCGCACATGGCGCGCGCGCGCCGCGCCATCCTCGCGGCCGGCGGTGCGGAGGCGGCGAACGTGTTCACCCGCATCCAGCTCGCCTTGTTCGATGCCGGGCCGTGGTCCGCCGTTCCGACCATGCCGCCGGAGATCATCCTGCTGCCGCGCTGGTTTCCCATTCACCTCTCCAAAATGTCCTATTGGGCGCGGACCGTGATCGTGCCGCTGCTGGTGCTCGGCGCATTGAAGCCGGTGGCGCGCAATCCGCTCGGCATCAAGGTGGACGAGCTTTATTCGGGCAATCCGGCGCGGCCGAAGAGCCAGGCCGAAGACCCTAAATGGCTGTGGACCAAAGGCTTCAACCTGCTCGATCGCCTGCTGAAGGCGGGCGACAGGCTCTGGCCCGCCCGCATGCGGCAGCGCGCGATCCAGGCGTGCGTCGATTTCGTGCGCGAACGGCTGAACGGCGAGGATGGGCTGGGCGCGATCTATCCGGCGATGGCGAACAGCGTGATGATGTTCGACGTGCTGGGCTATGCAGAGGATCATCCGGCGCGCGCGATCGCGCGCAAGTCCGTCGAGAAGCTGCTCGTGATCAAGGAGGACGAGGCTTATTGCCAGCCCTGCGTATCGCCGGTGTGGGATACGGCGCTCGCCGCGCATGCGATGCTGGAGACCGGCGAGCCCGAAGGCGAAGCCCTGGCCGAAAAGGCGCTCGCCTGGCTCAAGCCGCTACAGGTGCTCGATGTCGAAGGTGACTGGGCGGAAACACGCCCCGGCGTGCGGCCGGGCGGCTGGGCCTTCCAATATCGCAACGATCATTATCCCGATCTCGACGATACCGCCGTGGTGGTGATGGCGATGGATCGCGCGCGCAGGGGCGCGGCATCGGGCTATGATCAAGGGATCGATCGCGGCATCGAATGGACGGTGGGGCTGCAGAGCAAGAATGGCGGCTGGGGCGCCTTCGATGCCGACAACAGCTTCACCTATCTCAACAATATTCCGTTCGCCGATCATGGCGCGCTGCTCGATCCGCCGACCACCGACGTGAGCGCACGCTGCGTCTCGATGCTGGCGCAGACTGGCGAGGCGAGCGACAGCGAACGGATGAAGGCCGCGCTCGCCTATCTTCGCGACGAGCAGGAGGAGGATGGGAGCTGGTTCGGGCGCTGGGGCGTGAACTATATTTACGGCACCTGGTCAGCGCTCTGCGCGCTCAACGCCGCTGGCGTCGATGCTTCCGATCCGATGGTGGCCAAGGCGATCCGCTGGCTTCATGAGATCCAGAATGCCGACGGCGGCTGGGGCGAAAGCTGCGACAGCTACAGCCTCGATTATAAAGGGTATGAGCCAGCGCCATCGACCGCGTCGCAGACCGCCTGGGCGCTGCTCGGCCTGATGGCGGCCGGCGAGGTCGACTCCGACGCGGTGGCGCGCGGCATCGAATGGCTTTCGCGCCGGCAGGAGGCCGATGGCCTGTGGGGGCAGGAACATTATACGGGCGGCGGTTTCCCGCGCGTCTTCTACCTGCGCTACCACGGCTATCCGAAATATTTCCCGCTCTGGGCGATGGCGCGCTACCGCAACCTCAAGCGCTCGAACACCAAGCGCGTCCTCCACGGCATGTGACGCTGCTGATCGCGACCGGGCTGCTGCGCGAGGCACGGATCATCTCCGCGCCCGGCATTGTCGCGATTGCGGGGGGCGGGGATGGTGCGCGGCTCGAACGAGACCTCGAGCAGGCGATCAGGGCGCAACCGGTGCGGGCGCTGCTTTCGAGTGGATTGGCCGGGGCGCTCGATCCGTCTTTACAGATTGGCGATGTCATCGTGGGCACCGAAGGCGACCCGCGACTTGTCGCCACGTTACAACGCGCGCTGCCGACGGCGATTGTTGGCATGATCGTAGGGTGCGATGAGCCCGTAGCCACCATCGAAGCGAAACGCGCATTGCGCATCAATCCTCCCCTGCAAGGGGAGGGGGACCGCCGCAGGCGGTGGAGGGGTGTTCCCCCCGACGGAGATACCCCTCCGTCAGTCCCGCCGGGACTGCCACCTCCCCCTGCGGGGGAGGATCTTCGCGTTAGCGCCGTGGATATGGAATCGCATGTCGCCGCCCGCGTGGCGGAGCACCATGGCCTGCCCTACGCGACGCTGCGCGTGATCTCCGATCGCGCCAGCGAAAGCCTGCCCCCCGCTGCGCTATGCGGCATGCGGCCTGACGGCACGATGGCGATGGGGCCGGTGCTGGCATCGCTGCTGCGCCATCCGGCCCAATTGCCGGCGCTGATCAGGACCGGCTGGAACGCTGAGCGGGCGTTCCGCGCCTTACTCCGCTGCTACCGGATGATCGGACTGGTGGATCTCGTCGAGCATGCGCTGGACGTGGCTTGAGAAGACATATTCAGCCGGCCGCTGGTTGGCGAGGCTGATGTCCGGCTTCATCGGGCCATCGGTCTTGACGCCGCGAAGCTGGACCATCGCTGCCTTGAGCGGGTGCCGGACCGTATCCATCACCGCCGTCGCCTCAAAGCCGGAATGGACCATGCAATCGGCGCATTTTTCATAATTGCCGACGCCATATTTCTCCCAGGCGGTGTCTTCCATCAGCTCCTTGAAGCTTTTCGCATAACCTTCGCCGAGCAGATAGCAGGGCTTCTGCCAGCCGAAGACGGTGCGCGTCGGGTTGCCCCAGGGCGTGCAGCCATAGGCTTCGTTGCCCGCGAGGAAATTGAGGAACAGCGTCGATTGCGAGAAGGGCCATTTCTTGCCCTTGCTGCCGCGCCGCGAGAGGATGCCGCGGAACAGCTTCTTGGTCTTTTCGCGATTGAGGAAATGCTCCTGATCGGCGGCGCGCTCATAGGCGTAGCCAGGTGAAAGCGTGATCCCGTCCAGCCCCAGCGCGGTCACCGTATCGAGGAAATTGGCCACGCGCTCCGGCTCGGCATCGTTGAACAGCGTGCAGTTGATGCTGACGCGGAAGCCCTTGGACTTGGCGAGCTTGATCGCATCGATCGCGGTTTCATAGACGCCGTCGAGGCTGACCGCGCGATCGTGCATGCCCTTGTCGCCATCGAGATGGATCGACCAGGTGAAGCCGGGATGGGGCTTGTAATCGTCGATCTTTTTCTTGAGCAGCAGCGCGTTGGTGCACAGGATCACGAACTTCTTGCGATCGAGGAAGCCGCGCACGATCTGCGGCATGTCCCGGTGCAAAAGCGGCTCGCCGCCCGCGATCGAGACGACCGGCGCGCCGCATTCGTCGATCGCCTCCATGCACTGATCATAGCTCAGGCGCTGGTTGAGGATCGGATCGGGATAATCGATCTTGCCGCAACCGGAGCAGGCGAGATTGCAGCGGAACAAGGGCTCGAGCATCAGCACCAGCGGATAGCGCTTGGCGCCGCGTAGATGCTGGCCGACGATATAGCGTCCGATCCTGAAAACCTGTGATGCTGGAATACCCATTTGAACTGTCCCGTTACTCTGCCGTTACGCCCTCGCTTCTTGAAGCGAAGCAGCCCTCCTCAGCTCGGCCGGCAGGCTGAACTGGATATTTTCTTCCACCCCGTCGAGCGTCGAAAC